>CAZKYJ010000022.1:0-16803 GCA_964556355.1 uncultured Verrucomicrobiales bacterium
GCCGCCTTGATGATGAGGTGGAAGCCGATCTCCTTGGCCAGGCGGAGCGCCTCGGCGGGGTCGTCGACCGGATCCTCGGTGCCGGGCAGGGTCGGGAGGTCCGCCTTCAGGGCGGCGGCGCGGGCGGCCACCTTGTCGCCCATGAGGTCGAGGAGCTCGTGGTCTGGCCCGACGAAGGTGATGCCGGCCTCCTTGCACGCTTTCGCGAACTCCGAGCGCTCCGAGAGGAACCCGTAGCCCGGGTGGATGGCGTCGACCCCCTTTTCCACGGCGAGGGCGACGATGCCTTCGACATCAAGGTAGCCGCCGACGGGACCCTTCGAGCGGTCGAGCTGGTAGGACTCGTCCGCCTTGAAGCGGTGCATCGAAAACCGGTCCTCGTGGGCGAAGATGGCGACGGTGCGGATATTGAGCTCGTTGGCGGCCCGCATGATGCGGGTGGCGATCTCCGAGCGGTTGGCGACGAGGAGTTTTTTGAAGGGGGCCATGGGTGTGGCGGCACTTTATCGGGATGGGTGACCGGGGCAAGGAGAAGCATGCAGGAAGCGGAAATGCGGCCGCCCGACGTGCCGGGTGGGTGTGGTCGCCGGACGCCAGAATTCCTCCCGGGGACTTCCCTTCGCAATGTCTGCCGGCCGTCGCCCCATCGACGCGCCCTCCCTCGCCGTCAGAGGGTTTTCAGGTAGGCCATGCTTTGGTTGATGCTGGCGATGGGATCGGGGGACTGGTCTTGTTCCACGTGGCAGTGGGCGACGCCGGCGGCCTGGGCGGCCTCGATGATCGGCTCCATGGGGATGATGCCGTCGCCGAGTTCCTGAAAGGCGTCCTCGGGAAGCGAGCCGAAATTCGGCAGTTCCAGGCCGGGCTTGAGGTCTTTAAGGTGGAGCTGGGAGACACGGCCCTGGAGGCGTTTGATGAGATCGACCGGCTCGAGGCCGCCGGCTTTGACCCAGAAGACATCGATCTCGAAGAGCATGTCGGAGGAGAACTCATCCATGAAAACATCGTAGCCGGTCTTGCCGCCCTCCAGCGGTTTGAATTCGAAACTGTGGTTGTGGTAGGCGAGCTGGATGCCGGATTCTTTGGCGAGGGCGGCGGCCTTGTTGAACTTTTCGGCGATTGCTTTGTAGCCGTCGAGGGAACCGCGATCGGCATCGACGAGATAGGGGATGACGAGGTGGGAAAGGCCGACCTTGTTGGCTTTTTCGAGGATCTTTTGGAAGTCGCTGAGCGCGTCATCGCTGGGGTGGAGGATCGTGTTCCACTCGAAGTGCGACGAGTGGAGTTCCAACCCGGAGTCTTTGGCGGCCGCGATCATCGGGTCGCAGTTCGGGAAGCCGTACATCTCTCCCTGCTTGTAGCCGGCATCGACGACGGCTTTGATGGTGCCGGGCGTGTCGGCCTGGAGTTGGTTGCGCAGGGTGTAGAGCTGGATGCCGATGTTCCGGCGGTAGGCATTGTCGGCCTCCAGCGCGAGGGCGGGGCGGGCGAGGGAGGCGGCGAGCGTGGAGGTGGTGGCGGCGAGGAAGTGGCGGCGGTTCATGAAGATCGGAGATGGAGTTTCGGCGCATGATCTACGCGACGAGAGGAGCCTGGGCAAGGGGGCAAGCGTCGGCGCTACTCCGCGAGTTTGATGCGGTAGTATTGGGCGGGCTGGTCGGTGGCGGCGGTGTGGGTGGTGGTGCCGGTGCCCGAGGCGGGGACGGTGGCGACCGTCGTCCATCCGTCGAGGGTGTCGCTGGCCTGGACGAGGTAGGTGGCCAGCGGGGTGCTCGTCCACCGGAGCGTGATGGTTTGGGCTCCGGCGTCGTAGGTATGGGCGATCCAGGCCAGCGGGGTGGTGGGCAGCGAGCCGGCGGGGGAGCCGCCGAAAGTGTCGGTGTCCGTCCAGTTGGCGGGGTCGCCGTAGTCGCCATTCGGATCGATGATGTGGAGGGCGGCGCCGTTGCCGTCGGCGGAGGTCGGCCACGGGGCGGCGTCGTTGTAGGCGAAGTCGTGGATGGCGTTGCCGAGGGGGTCGCGGAGGACGATGCGCTCGCCGCCGTTGGCGAGCCGGCCGTCGAGCCACTGGGCGAGAACGGTGAAGCCATCGCCGTAGAGTGCGGCGAACCCGGCCGAGTCATTGGTGAGATAGACCGATTCCCCGGGCTGCAGGAGGTAGGCGGGGAGGGGAAGGGTATTGATGGGGGCACCGGCGTCGAAGGTCACCCCGGCGAGCTCGATGGGGACGGTGCCGGTATTGGTGAGTTCGATGTACTCGACCTCGCTCCCGCCGGGGCCGTGGTACATGATCTCGGTGATGCGCAGGCCTTCGAGGTGGGGGTTGGTCAGGCCGGCGTCGATGAGCATGAGATAGTCGAACTCGAAGCGGGCGTTCTGGGCGGTGCCGGTGGCGGCGAAGAGGCCGCCGCTGCTGGCGGTCGTCCCGGCGGGGAGGGTGCGGGTGTGGACGTTGACCCACTGGCCGGGGGTCACCTGGCGGTCGAAGCGGAGCTCGTCGCCGCTGCGCCGGATGCGGACGATGGCGGTGTCCGCGCCCCACGACTGGGAGCTGAGCTGGGTGTAGCTCCCGCCGGAGGCGCGGTGCACCCGGAGGAAATCGCCGTCCTCCATGCCGAAAGCGTAGCGGGTGGTCGTGCCATTTTCATCGAGTTCCACGAGGATGCCGACGTTGAAATCCCCCTGCTGGAGCGTGTCCAGCTCGACGTCGCTCTGCAGCGCCCAGTCGGAATCGGCGGGGAGGGCGCGCCAGAGAACCGGGTGCTGAGGCGAGGCCATGGTCAGCGGCTTGGCCGAGCCGTCGAGGACCTGGAGGACGAGCTTGCCCGGGCGGTCGTCGAGGGTGAACCATGAGGCGGGCGAATCGCCGTCGCGCACCTCGAGGTTTTCCGTGACCCAGAAATCCTCGAGGATAGGCGTGCCGAACGAACTCCAGCCCGAGGTGTCGTAGGCGGCCGCCTCGCGGACGAGGGTGCTGGTGGAGGCGGCGCCGTCGGTGCCTCCGAGGGTCACGGCGTAGATGCCCGGCCGGGTGAAGCCGGTGGTGGCCAACGGGGTGGTGGCACCGCCGAGCGGGGTGGCCGGATCGACCATCCACTCGAAGGAGAGCGGAGTGCCCTCGGGGTCGTAGCTGGCGGTGGCGTCGAGTTCGAGGGCTTCGCCGAGGGCGAGGTTCCACGACCTCGGATCCGCGTCGATGGCCAAGACGGGCGCGGCGTCGCCGGTCTTCGTGACGGTGAACATGTCGGTGGCGATGACATTGCCCTCCGCATCGACGGCCTCGATGGTGAGAGCATTCGTCCCTTGGGCGAGCTGGATGCCCGTGATGTTCCATGCCGTTTGGGACGAGAATTCCACGGTGGCTTCGGGGTGTCCGACCACGCGGACGGTGAAGGCTTCCCAGCCGCTGGTGCCGGCCAGGTCGATAGTGTCGGCCGTGGTGGTGGAGGACGACCCGTTGCCGGTCGTGATGGCGAACTGCGTCGTGAACGCGCTGCCGATCTCCTGCTGGGCGCGGGAGGTGCGGTTGTTGTGCCAGGTGGTGTAGGTGCCGCGGTTGCTATCGTAGGCGCTGGATGCGGCGTCCTCGCAGTCGAACCAGGCTTGGAGGCGCGGGCCGGTCGCGGCGTTGTCCGTGAGCATTTTCCCGATGTAGTAATTCACGCGCTGGCGCACATAGGGTTTGTTGAAGTAGTTCCGGACGCCCGCGAGGTTGCCGATGAACTCGGCGCCGGCGTTGCCGAAGGTGAGATCCGAGTCCCACTGGACGAGCTGCCACTTGCCGTCCGAGTAGCGGCGGAGGAAATAGCCGTTTTTCCCGCGGTTGCGGGTGAGGGTATCCCAGTCGTCGCACCAGCCGCGGACGACGGCGTTGGCGGCCATCATGTCGATGTCGGAGACCCGCTCGATCTCCTCGCGCGTGAAATTGTTCGTGCCGACCATGCTGACCCAGGTGGTGAACGAGGCGTAGTCGTACTCGGTCTCCCGCGAGCGCTTGATCCACTCGGCGTGGTAGCGCTCGGGTTCGTCGGTGCCTTTGTACGACCAGTCGGCGTTCCGGTTCTGGCGGTTCCAGCTGTCGTCGAACCACCACTCGTCGTCGATGCGGTAGAGCTCGCCTTTCTCCCCGTCCTCCCAGTTGCGCTTGAGGAAGTCGTTGGCGTTCGGTTCGAGGTCCTCGCGGAGCGAAGGATTACCGCCGTTGACGATGACGTGGACGAACTCGTTCTCGTTGGCGGCGTGGCCGAAAAGGTAGAGCCACTGGCGGATGATGCGGTTGTGGTAGGCGCGGCCGCCGCCGGCGTCATTGTCGATCGAGCGCTTGGCGTAGCCGCGGAAGCGCCGGTCGCCGGGCGTCTTCCACTTGGCGCGCGAGAGGTCGGTGCCACCGGCGCGGGTCCACGGGCTGCCGCATTTGCGGAGTTCGCAGTTGTAGATGATGTCTTCCTCGTCGGAGATGAAGGTGGCGTTGAAGTACTGGTTCGACAGCCTGGGGAAGTCGTAGTCGTAGGTGGCACTTTCGCCCGCGCCGCCGAGGGCGGTGAGGTGGTATTGGGAGATGACGAACCGCTGGGTGCGGAGGTCGCCGTTGAGCGAGCTGTTATCGACCACCCACATGGCGGGGCCCTCGGGGGCTAGCCCGGGAAGGAGGGACGTGCCGCCGGCGCTGGTGGCACTGACGTAAAACTGCACGACCTGGTTGTCGTTCTGGTACTGGGTGAGGGTGGCTGAGTAGATCCCGTCACCCGCCGTCTCGTCGCCGGCGACGCCGTCGTCGTTCATGGCGGTGGTCAGGTAGGTGCCGGTGTCATTGTTCGCATCGGGGCGGTGATGGAGGGTGACGGTAGGCGTGCCGCCGGCCGAGCCGACGCGGGCGCTGACCACGACCGGGTCGCTGGAGGTGGGCACGGGCGGGCTGTGGCGGAGGCCGGCGAGGGTGGGGGCGGCGGAGGCGAGGAGGCTGTCGCTTGGCGCGCCGGCATTCCCGAGATTCGGCGGGACGGGGAGGTGGATGACCCCACCGAACGAACGGTCCCAGGTATTGACGACGAGCGTCGGCTTGCCCGAGATCCAGCGGGCCTCGGTGGTGAAGCTGAGGACGTCGTTGTCGTTGATCGACGTGACGTCGATCTCGCAGCGGTTCGCCTTGACGTCGCCGTGGCCGGTCGAGATAAGGTGGAACTCCGACCCGAAGGTATCGCTGGCGTAGTGGGTGCCCTGGCAAAGCCAGCCACCCGCGCCCGTGCCGTCGTGTGAGGTGGTCTCGCCGCCGCCGGGGAGGAGGTTGGCGCCGGAGCCGTTGCGGGTGAGCTCGATGTTGCGCAGGGCGAGGTGGGCGTCGCCGACCCCGTGGATGTGCAATTCCTTGTAGTCGCTGACGCCGCCCATGGTGCGGAGCTGGAGGTAGGGCTCGGTGATGGTGAACGATTGCCACTGCGACTTGTTTGACTCATCGGAGGCGGCCCAGGCGGTGGGCATTGCGTTGTCCATGTCCGGGTGGCGGAGCTCGAGGCTGCTGCCGCCACCTGCCGCGAGGTACGGCCAGTCGCCCCCGGTGGCGTAGTGCACCTCGTCGGCCGTGTTGTCCCACGCATCGACGAGGCGGAGATACTCGCCGCTGTTGGCGAGGTTCCCTACGTAGGGACCGAGGACGGTGGCGGCGGGGAAGGCGCCCGCGGTCAGCGCGGGGTTGGCGGCGATGACGACGAAGCCGCCGGCCGGGATCACGGTGCCCGCCGGGATGGTGAAATCGACAGCCTCCTCGAGCTGCCAGCCGCCGAGGTCGACCGGGGTGGCGCCCTTGTTGTAGAGTTCGATGAGCTCACCATCGCGGTGGCCGCTGCCCGGTTCGATCATCAGTTCGTTGATGACGATGGCGGTTTCGCGGTCCGGGTCATTGGCGGCGTCGCGGCTCCCGGCGGACGAGACGTAGAACGAACCCGAGCCGTCCGGGAAGGCGGCACTGTGCGCCCGACCGTTTTCGAAGGGGACGGCGGCGGCGGCGACGATGCTGCCGGCGGCGTCCGCCACGAAGAGCTGGATCTCGTCGCCCGCGAGGGGGAAGGCAGTGTCCAGGCTGGCGAACCCGCCGGGGGCGATGGTGCCGGTCAGTGGAACCATGTCCGCAAGATCCGGCCGGCTGGCGACAAAGAGGCCGTCCGTGGAGAGCGCGCTGGCGCCGGGGTTGAAGAACTCGACCCAGTCGATCTCGCCGGTGGAGGAGTCGTGGTGCACCTCGTTGATGGCGAGGCTGAGGTCGCCGCCCCCCACACTGGAGTTCGCACGGTTGCGGGTCGGGCTGGTGAAGAGAAACCAGTTCCCACCGCCGGCGGGCTTGCGACCGAGCGAGCGGCCATCGAGCGGCATCGGGGTATCGACGGCATTGGCGACATCGGTGCCATTGGCCTCCGTCAGGTAGACGACGGTCGGGCTGGCGACGTCCAGGAGGGACTCCGCGTAGCCGACGGAGGCGAAGCCTGACGCGGGGACGACCAGGCTCCCGGGGATGGTGAACTTGGTCAGTGCGGCGGGGTCGTCGCTGAGGTGCCACCCCCCGATATCGATGGCTGCTGCCGTCGGGTTGAAGAACTCGACGAAGCCGTCGCCGGCTGCTCCGGGAAGGATTTCGTTGATGACCACCGAGGGGTTGCTGGGCGCGGAGATGCTGATGCGGGCGCCGAAGACGAAGTCCGAGCTGGTGGCGTTGGTCTGTTTGCCGGCCACGGCGATAACATTCGTGCCGCTGACCAGCGGGGCGTTGGTGGTGGAGACCACGGCGAGTTCCTCGGTGGCATCGCCGACCGTCCGCGTGGCGGAAGTGGTGTGGCCGGCGCCCGCCGTGGTACCGACGCCGCCGATCCACTGGCCGTTGAGATAGAAGCCGGCGCCGTCGTCATTGATGAGGTCCACCGTCAGGGTGACGCCCGTGCTCGGCCCCGAATAGGTGAATTCCTTGCGGAAATAATAGGTGAGGTGGTTGGCTGCATCGCTGCTATTGAGGGTGGGGGTCCGGATGCCCGGTGCGGGGAGACCGGAACTTTCGAACCCGTAGAGGCCGCCGTTGTTCCCCGCCGCACCCTCCAGGGTCCAACCCGCGTGGGAATAGTCGTAGTCGCTGGCAGTCCACGTAGTGCCGAGGTCGATGTTCTGGTCGTTGAAGTCCCATGCGTCGGCATAGTTGATGTAGGGAATGCCGACGCTGAGATCGACTTCCGGGTTGCCGTAGGGTTCCTCGGCGGCGGCGGGTTCGGGCGAGCCGGGGGTGCCGCCGGGCGTCGGACTGGCGGCCCAGAGCCGGTAGTCGTCGATGGCGAAAGCGTCTTCGGCGAGGACGAGGCTGTGGCCGGCACCATCGGCGGCCACCGGCCAGCGGTCTTTGTCGTTGTAGCGGACGGTGCACCGGATGACGCCGTTCTTGTCCTTCAGCGTAATGCGTTCGCCGCCGTTGGAGAGGCTCCCGTCCCACGGGCCGTAGACGCGGACGGCGGAGGGCAGCCCGTAGGCGGCGCGGAAGGTGGCCGGGTCCGTCTCACAGATGACGATCCGCTCGAAGGCCTTGAGGAACGCGTCGGCGGCGCTCCCAGCGTCGAAGGGGGGGAAGTCGAAATCGGCCCCGTCGCGCAGCTTCCAGCTGGCAATGTCGAACGGCGTGGCCGTCAGGTTTTGGATTTCGACGAACTCGTAGAGGCCCCCGGGGGGATGATACATGATCTCGCTGATGACCACCTGTTCGGCGCGGAGGTCGATCAGGGTGGCGGCCAGACAGATGGGGAGGAGGGCTGCGCGAGAGCACAGTCTCCGCAATGCGGGGGCGTACATGGGGGGATGAGGGATGGGGGACTAAAAGAATTCCCCGAGAATTCACCCGGGGACCCCCTAAGCGTCCCACAATGAGGCCGTTGCGCAAGCCCCGTTTGCGCGCGCCCGATTTGTGGGGGCTGCCCGTTCCCCCCGCTGGGCCCGGTCACCGCCGGTCAGGGGGCGAAAACCGGCCGGATGCGCTCGAGGTTTTCGCGCATCGCCGTGAGGTAATCGGTGCCGTCGAATAGTTCGACCGGGGAAAACGTGATGCTGGTGAGGCCGAGTTCGGATTGGAAGCGGTCCGCGATGGCTTGGGTCGGCGTCCCCTCCCAGAGAATAAACTTGGCAGGGAACTCGGCGAGGGTGGATTTGATCTCGGCGAACTGCGGGTCGGACGGCATCTCTTCGGGGTCTAGATCCAGCGATTTGAGGTTCCAGCTGTAGCGTTCGGCGATGTAGTTGTAGGCCGGGTGCGAGGCCAAGAGCGGGGGGCCGGAACCATAGGAATTGAGGGCGGCGTCGAGGGCGTCGAGATCCGCTTCCAGTGCCGCGAGGTTGGTCTCGTAGAGTTCGGCATGGTCGGGGTAGCGCTCGGCGAGTGCCTTGGCGATCTCGCCCGCCTGGATTTTCGCGTTGATCGGGTCGACCCAGGTGTGGCCGTCGATGCCCTCGTGGGAGTGGCTGCCAGACTCGCCGTGGGAATGGGTCACCGCGTCTTCATACTTGATGAAACGATCGGAAAACGGGGCGGCGGTATCGACGATTCTCGACTCCGGCAGCGAGACGGTCGTGACCCACTTGGCGAACCCCGCGCCGTTGAGCACGATGAGGTCCGCGGCCTGGTATCGAGCGATGGAGTCCGCGTCGGGCTGCCAGAAGATCGCGTCGGCGTCGGCAGGTACCGGGCAGATGACCTCGGCGGTGTCGCCGGCGATCCGCTCGGCGAAATACTGGGTGGGGTAGAACGTCGTCAGGATCGTGGTGGTGCCGTCCGGGGCAGGGGCGGTCGATTCGGACCCGGGGTTTCCGCAGGCGACGAGGGCGAGGGGGCAGAGCCAAAGGAATCTCATAGGATGTTTCGTAGGGTGTCAGGGAAGATCGCGACGATCGCGACGCTACCAACGACCGCGGATACGAGGCCGGCAAATAGGAGGATTCCCAATTCTTGTAGCTGGAGCTTGAAGATGGTGCCCCGGCTGCAGCCGATGCGGGTGAGCACGGCTCGCTCCTCCCGACGAAGCCGGAGCGAGAGGAGCACCACCAGCGCCGTGAAAAGTCCGGCGATAAGATAGACGACCCAAGCGGCGCGGTCGAGAAACGCCTTGATGCGGAAGACGAGGCCGAGGAGATCGGCGACGACCGCCTGGGGGTCGAGGAGTTGGCGGGTCTGGGAAACGCTGAACTTCCCTTTGAGCAGGGTGCTGTCCTTGGCGGAGTTCGGCACGACGATGAGCGAGGCCAGGGGGAGGTGGTCACGGTCGGCGTGGAAGTGGAACGACCCGATGTTCTCGTCGGTGATTTCGGTGTACTCGACCAGCGCGGCGTTGGCGACGATGTTGTCATCCGTGCGCGCCAGCACGTCGGCGGCGGCTTTGGGCGAGGTGAGATCGTTGTGCCCGTGGCCGATCCCGGCGATGACCCACGCCGTCTTCACATCGACAAGGACCGCCGTATCATCGGGCGATCCGGACGGGGCGAGGACGCCGGTGATCTTGAGTTTGACCGGGTAGGTGGCGGCGATGTTGAAAAGCGAGGCCTGGTCGGTGACGAGGTGGTCGCCGGTGCGGAGCCCGAGCTGTTCGGCCGCCGCCGATCCGAGGACGGCGTCGCCGAGGCGGCGGGGCAGGGTGCCTTCCGCGGGCACGAGATCGCGGAAGGCGAAATACTCGAACGACGTGCCGACCACGGGTAGCCTTCGGGCGGAGTAGCCGATATGGAGGGGGATGGCCAGGGCGCGACCGGATGCGGCCACGGAATCCCAATCGGACGCCGTCACCTCGGTGTCGAGCCCCCCCGAAAAGTAGAGCGACTTGAGCACGAGGTCGTAGCGGTCGCCCTGCGCTCCCAGCAGAAGCGGGGTGGCCGCGGCGCGGGCGACGAGGTCGTCCTGGTAGGCGCGGATGAGAAAGGTGAGGGCGAGCGGGAGGAACGCGGTCAGCGCGAACGCGAGCGTGAGGAGCGCGGCCTTGAGGGGGTTCGCGCGAAGATAGTGGTATGTTAGTGAGGTGGTCAGGGCAGCGCGGATTTCGGTTGGCGGACGCGGCTATCCCGGTGCCGGGCGGGAGGGGGCAGATCGGGGCGGTCTAGGTCGTCGGGGGCGGGGAGCTGAGATCCCGGAGGTCGAGCGAGCGCCCGTGGCGGGCGGCGGCGGTGGGGTCGTGGGTGATGGTGAGGAGGGTGATGTGGTGCTCGGCGACGGAGGTGAAGAGGAGGTCGAGGGGTTGGGCGGCGGTTTCGGGATCGAGGTTTCCCGTGGGCTCGTCGGCGATGAGGAGCTTCGGCCGGGTGACGAGGGCGCGGGCCAGGGCGATGCGCTGGCGCTCGCCGCCGGAGAGCTGGGCGGGGCGGGAACCGAGCCGGTCGGCGATGCCCAGGGATCCGGCGAGCTCGCGGGCGCGGGGTCGGGCGGCGTCCGCATCGGGTTTGAGGGCGCGATTGATAACGTAAGGGAGGAGGATATTATCCTCTGCGCTGAGGTAGTCGAGGAGCCCGAAATCTTGGAAGAGGTAGCCGATGGTGGCGACGCGGAAAGCCCGGCGCGCGGAATCCGGGAGCGCGGAGATCGCCCGGCCCGCGACGGAGACGCTCCCGGCACTGGGGACGAGGATGCCGCTGATGAGGTTCGCGAGGGTGGTCTTCCCGCAGCCGGAGCGACCGGTGAACGCGACCGTTTCGCCGTTGGCGATCTCCAACGAGGGCACGCGGAGGGCGAAGGCTCCTTTCGGGTAGGAGAACGCGACCTCGGAGATCTCGATGAGGGGGGCGGTCATCGGTCAGCCTGGCCTCCGGTTCCGATCGGGGAGGTGATTTTGTCGGGCCGCATCATTGGGGAAATAGCGAATCATCGGCCGGTGCGGGAGTCTCGTTCGCCAGGATCCGGTCGGCGGAGATCTGTTCGACGTCGGTGAATTTCCAAAGTCCCTCTACGGGTGCCATGGTGTAGCGGGCGCTGTATTCGTTAACCCGGAGGTGCACGTGTTTGTTGTGGGCGACGACGCCCTCGACCGTCCAGTGGGCCGTGACGAGGATCGAATCGCCGATTTCGGATGGCGACAGAGACGTCTCCAACACGTCGACGCGCTGGACGGTGGCCGCGGCTCCATCGGCCTCCTCCATGAGGAGGCTCTGGTAGACCTCGGTGTAGATCCGGTCGAGGAGCGCGCCGGAGACCGACTGCGAGAGCGCGTCGTAGATCTCGTCCTCGCTCTCGTAGTCGAAGGCCGTATAGATATTCCGCAGGAGGGCGGTGAAGAGCGCGGTGCCGGTGTCATCGTCGAGGGTGTCGGCGACTCGGCCTTCCGGGAGCTCGATGGCCCAGGTAGACTCGTGGCGGAGGAAAAAGCCTACCGCGAGCAAAACCACGGCGATCCGCCATCGGAATTTCAGGGCGGGTCTCCCTGGCAACCAGAAGAGGGCGAGGGCGGCGACGGCTCCCAAGGTGATCGAGAGCACCGGCAGCGGCAGTTCCCGTAGCGGGACGTAGTGTTCGATCTGCAGGAGGGCGAGATCCGGGCCGGTGTCCTCCTGCGTCGTGCTGGCCAGCCCTGGCGAGATCGCGGCGAGCTGCCAGTTGAACGTGGTGGTGGAGCGCGTAAACGCGTAGAAGTCCGGCGGCCCGTCGCCCGCGCGGTAGGACATGACCGCCTCGTCGAGCGAGATGTGCCCCGTCTCCTCGAAGTCGGCTAGGGCGAAACCTTCCGGGAGTTTCGGGAGCGCGTTCCAGGCGATGGTGATCTGGGACGGCGGTTGCAGGTCGGGCGGGAGCGGGTAGCGGATCTCGGTCAGGGCGAGGACGATATCGATGAACCGACCCGGCAGGATCTCGTCGTTGATCGGGGCGAATGAAAACGCCTGGATCTCGGGGACGAGGGGAACCCCGTCGGCGGTGACCGGGCAGTTTTCCTGCAGGAAATCGAGGAACGCCGAGTGCAACGGCGTGGTGTCTTCGGGTGGGGCCGTCGGGTCGGGGACGGCATCGACCAGCGGGCCGAAATGTTGGATGCCGCCTTCGATGACGGCGAGGATGGCCTCGTCCTGCAGCGTGTAGTCGAGGTAGATGGCGGTGGCTGGAGACTCGTGGGCACGGGCAGCACCGGCGGCGGTGAAGACAAGGCAGACTAGGAGGAAAAACGGGCGCATGGGGCGGCGATTGCGCAAGTATGGAGATGGTGGTATCCGCACGCAATGCCGAAGGTGACGCGCGAATTTCTGGGATGGGACCGGCCGTTGGTCGAGCTGGTGGCCGAGAAGTTGATGGCTGGCGCCCGCCGTGATGGGGGGGTGATCGACCTGTCCGACACACTCGTCGTGGTGCCCACCAGGCATTCGGGGCGAAGGCTGCGGGAGGCGCTGGCCGTCGCTTGCGCACGCGGGGGTGACGGGGGCTTGTTGCCCCCGAGGGTCGTGCCGCCCGAGGCGTTTCTCCTCCCCGATCCCGACTCGGCCGTGGCGGGAAAAGCGGCGACGTTGTTGGCATGGACGGAGGTGCTGCGCGGCGCGGAGCTCGGTCATTACCGTGCTCTCTTTCCCGTCGATCCGGTCGAGCAAAACATGGCGTGGGCACTCGGTATCGCCGAGACGATCGAGCGAGCCCGCGGCGTCCTGGCGGAAGGTGGAAAATCGATTCGCGACGCGGTCGATGTCTTGCCCGACGGTGCGCGCTGGGAGGACATGGCGGCGCTCGAGCGGCTCGTGGTCGCGAGGTTGGGCGCCCGGGGGCTGCGGGACGCCCAGCAAGCCAAGCTTTCCGGAGCGACGGGCGCGGGGCTCTCCGACGGGATCAGCCGGATCATTGTCGCGGCAGTCCCCGACATGGTGACGCTGGCGGAGCGTGCCTTGCGGGCGTCCGACGACGTCTCCGTTTGGATCTACGCCGACGCATCGCTGGCGGGATCATTCTCCGCGTGGGGGAGACCGTTGGCCGAGCGGTGGGCGGCGCGCGAAGTCACGGTTCCGGAGTTCGCTCGGCGGGTGCACCTCGCCCCGAACCCCCAGGGGCAGGCGGACGCAGTCGTCCGAGTTTTGAGAACGAAACCCGCCTTGCCGCGGCGGCGGGTGGCGCTGGGAACGGCGGACGCCGAGGTGGCGGGACCGCTCGTCCGGACGCTGGCAGACGTGGGGGTGACGGTTTTCGATCCGGAGGGCAAGCCGCTGGCCTCGGGTCAGGCGTTTGCCGTCTTGGCCACCGTCGGTGACCTGCTGGCCGACGGTCGCTGGCCGGCCTTCCGGGAGCTTCTGCGCCAGCCCGCCTTCTTGGATGGCCTCGCCAGACGGTGGAACCCCGTCGACCCCGAGCAACCGTTCGGCCGCGTCCGGGTGCTGGCCGCTTTCGACACGCTTTACGACGCGAGGCTCTGCAGCGACTTCGCGGCCGTGCGCTGGGCGGTGGCGAATCCCGCCGACGCGCGGGAGAGGCAGCACCGTGCCGGGGAGATGGGATTCGTCGTGCGCGAGGTCGGACAGATCCTCGCCTCCTTCGAATCCGGGAGCCTCGTCGGGGCGGTGGCCAACCTGCTCGGCTACATCGCTGCCGACCCTGACGAGGCCGAGCGGATCGCGGCGCTGGCCGAGGAGGTGGGAGCCTTCGCCTCCCCCGCGACGGGTTCCTACCGGGCGGCCGATCTCGTCGGGCTGATGGTGCGGCTGCTAGGGGGAGAGCGGACCTACGCCGACGAGCGGGGGGACGTGGATCTGTTAGGGTGGCTCGAGCTGGCCTATGAGGACGCGCCCGATCTCGTCGTCGCCGGGTTCAATGACGGGAGCGTTCCCGATTCGGTGGTGGGCGACCCGTTCTTGCCGGAGCGGGCCCGGGAGATGCTCGGGCTGCGGAGCAACGCAGAGCGGATGGCGCGCGACGCCTACCTGCTGGAGTCGCTCGTGCGCGCCCGGGGGGGCGCCGGGGAACTCCACCTCGTGCTGGGGAAAGTCGGGCAGGACGGATCGCCGCTCAAGCCCTCCCGCCTCCTCTTCCTCTGTGGCGACGGCCAGCTGCCGGACCGGACGTTGCGCCTCTTCGGTGACGCCGACAAGACGGCGGCGAGCACGGTGCCGGCGAGAGATCTCACCTGGCTCCTCCGGCCGGAATCCGCCCTGCCTCCGGTGTCGGCGACGTTCCCGAGACTGAGCGTGACGAAGTTCCGCGACTTTCTAGCCTGCCCGTTCCGGTTCTATCTCCGGCACGGGCTCCGGATGGAAGCACGCGACCCGGAAAAAGTCGAACTGGAAGCCCGCGACTTCGGGAACGTCGTCCACCTCGCCCTCGAGGCGCTCGGGGACCACGGGTGGGCGCGTTCCAGCGACAGTTCCGGCGAACTCGAGGCCCTCTTGGCCGCGGCGTTGGACGAGGTCGTCGAATCCCGCTACGGGAAGCGCCCGCCGATCCCTCTGGTGCTCCAGGCCCGCATCGCGCAGGAGCGGCTGCGGAAGGTGGCACGCTGCCAGGCCGACTGCGCGGCGGAGGGCTGGGTGATCGAGAAGGTCGAGCACGGGATCGGCGGCGAGGAGGCCCCGTGGATGATCGGCGGATTGCCGGTGACGGGGACGATCGATCGGATCGAGCGCCACGCCGACGGGAGGGTGCGGCTCCTCGACTACAAGACCTCGGCGAAGGCGACCGATCCGGCGGCTGCCCACGTCACTTTTTTCAGCAGCCAGGGCAAGCGGGGGGCCGAAGATTTCCCGGACTGGCAGATCGTCGACCTGCCCGACGGGAGGGTGGCGCGCTGGACGAACTTGCAGCTCCCGCTCTATTGCCTCTGGGCGCGCGAGCACTACCCCGACGCGACACGGCTGGAATGCGGCTACTTCAACGTCCCCATGACCCTCGGTGACACCGGGATCAGCTGTTGGCAGCAGGGGGGTGCGGACAGCGTGCTCGCTTCCGCGCTGCGCTGTGCCGAGGCGATTGCCGACGAGGTGAGGGCCGGGAGATTCTGGCCGCCGGCGGGCAAGGTGACCCACGACGATTTTGGAGGGCTCGCGCTCGGCGGCACGCTCGAAGAGAGCGTGGACGCGGAATCGTGGCTAGCGGCCTTCGCGGGGGCGGCGCAGCAACCGACATGAGCATGACGATCCCCAACGAAATCATCCTGGCATCTGCCGGGTCGGGAAAGACCTACCAGCTGACCAACCGCTATATCAAACTTCTCGCGGCCGGGGTGTCTCCCGATTCGATCGTCGCGCTGACCTTCACCCGCAAGGCGGCCGGGGAGTTTCTCGACGCCATCTTGAGAAAGCTCGCCGCCGCGACGTCCGACCCGGAGAAGGCCAAGGGGTTGTGCGAGGAGTTGGGTTTGCCGGGCGGCGCCGACTTCCTCGGATTGCTCCGCGAGCTCGTCGCGAAGATCCACCTCCTGAACCTCGGGACGCTCGATAGCTTTTTCATGCGCATCATGCAGGGGCTGCCGCTGGAACTCGGCATGGGGGGGCAGATCGAGATCCTCGGCGACGAGGCGGCGATCGCGCGGGCGCGGCGTCCGGTCTACGAGGACGTCTTTCGCGGGGCGGGGCAGCAGGGATCTCCCACGGACGCGTTCTTGCTCGCGTTCAAAGAGGCGAGCTACGGCAACGAAGAACGCCGGATGGTCAGCCAGTTGGACCGGTTCGTGTCGCAGCACCACCGCGATCTTCTCAGCGTGCCCGAAGAAGGCAAATGGGGGCGGGCAGCGGCGGTGTGGCCGGATGGGTGCCCCTGGCCAACGGGCGAGCGGGAGGAATATCTGGCCGCCCTTGCCAAGCTCCAGAAGCGGATCGCCCGCGCGGAGAAAAGCGACAAGCAAAACGATTGGTGGGAGGAGATCTTCGAGCAGGCAGAGTCCCACAACCCCGGGGCGACGATGGGCAAGCGGCTGGAAGACGTCACCAAGAAGCTGGCGGCGGCTTTGCCCGATCTCGGAGAAAGGGAAACCGGATTCCCGATCGCGGGGAAGAAATTCATCGTCGACGTGGCTACGGGCGAGGCGGCGAAGGGGTTTTTCTCCGCGCTCGTCGGACTCGAGCTCGAGGCGAAACTGCTGCGGACCCGCGGGTTGTGGTCCGTGCTTTCGCTGTACGAGGAGATGCACGAGCGGCGGCTCCGCCGGCGGGGGCGGGTGGGGTTCGACGACGTCGTCATCTTGCTCTCCCGCTATCTCGCCGAAGTGCGGGGGGTGGCCTCCGATCTCGCCTACCGATTGGACGCCCGTTTCGACCACTGGATGCTCGACGAGTTCCAAGACACCAGCCGCCGCCAGTGGTCGGTGGTGCAGCCGCTGGTCGACGAGGTGGTGCAGGATCCCGAGGGGCGCCGTACCTACTTCCAGGTGGGCGACATGAAACAGTCGATCTACGGCTGGAGGGGCGGCGATCCCTCCCTCATCAACGACGTGCGGGCACGTTATCGCGGCAGCGTTGTCGAGCGTCCGCTCGCCCGTTCGTTCCGCTCGGTGCCCGCAGTTCTCGAAACGGTCAACCGCGTCTTCGGCGATACCGAGGGATTGGCCGCCCACCTTCCGCGGGGGGCTGCGGAGCGCCTTGAGTGGCGGGACCACGCGGCTTCAGCCATGACGCAAGGCGAGAGCGGGTTTGCGACGCTTATACACCCGGCGGGCGACAAGCCGACCACCGAGGATGTCTACGCGGCCGCCCTGGGCATCGTGAGGGAGGTCGATCCCCTGGCGCGCGGGTGGACGTGCGCGATCATCTGTCAGAGCAACGGGACGATTCGCGAGGTGGTCGATTTTTTCCGCGGCAACGGATTCCCAGATGTGGTGAGCGGTGCCCGCGTCGCCGCGATGACCGACAACT
>CAZKYJ010000023.1:0-5667 GCA_964556355.1 uncultured Verrucomicrobiales bacterium
ATGTTGCACACCTTTCGCCTGCTCGACATGGCGGAGGAGATCGCCACGACCGGGACGCTGGCGGTGCGCAGCCGGAACCTCGATTTTCTCATGCGCATTCGCCGCGGGGAGTTCGAGTATAGGGATCTGGTGGCGATGGCGGAGGAGCGGGCGGTGCGGATCGCGGAGGCTTTCGCGGTCGCCGATTTGCCCGATCGTCCCGACGAGGGGGAGTTGGAGTCGATGCTCGTCGAATTGCGCGAGAGGTTTTACCGGAAGAAAGAGGGGCGGTGAGCGGTGACTATATCAAGTATCCGCGAACGCCGCATCTGCCCTGGTCGGGAAGCTCGACGGTCGATGATCGGCATCTCGGGGATACCCGCCATTTTGATGACGTGGAGGTCGTGGTAACCGAGAAACTCGACGGCGAGAACACCTCGCTCTATCGCGACGGCTTGCACGCGCGCTCGATCGACGGGAGACACCATCCGTCACGCGACTGGGTGAAAGCGTTGCATGCGGGTCTCCGTCACGACATACCTCCCGGTTGGCGGATCTGCGGTGAGAATGTCTATGCCCGACACTCGGTGGCCTATGATTCGCTCGACTCCTACTTCTATGCCTTTTCGGTATGGAATGCCGAGAATAAGTGTCTCGGCTGGGACGCAACGAGGGAGTGGTGTGCGCTATTCGGACTGCACACCGTGCCCGAGCTATTCCGGGGGCAGTGGGACGAGAAGGTCGTGCGCGGGCTGGGTATCGATGAGGCGAGGCAGGAGGGCTATGTCGTCAGGGTCGTCCGGGAGTTCGCCTACCACGAGTTCGGTCGTTGCGCGGCGAAGTACGTGCGTCCCCGACACGTGCAAACGGACGAGCATTGGATGTTTGCGGAGGTGGTGCCGAACGGGCTCAAGTCATGAATCTGGGACTTCCACCGGCCGATCTTCTCGATGCGCTCGAGCGGACATTTCCGCTGATCGGCTCGATGTCGGGAACGCCGCAGGAACCTGAGTGGCACGGGGAAGGGGACGTGCGCGTCCACACCGAAATGGTGCTGGCTGAGGTGCAAAAGCTAATCGCGGCCGGCGAGGCGGCGGGGCTCGACGATGAGGGGCGCGTGGCGCTGATCCTCGCTGCCGCGCTCCACGATATCGGGAAGCCGCTGGTGACGAAGAAGGCGGAGATCGGTGGTCGCGAGAGGATCGTTTCTCCCCGGCACGCGGCGCGTGGTCGATCCTACATCGCGCCACTCTTGCCTGGGCTGGGGGTCTCCCGTCGGGTTTTCGACCAGGTGCTTGGTGCCGTGGGTTACCATCATGATCCGCGGCTACTGGTCGAAGCACCTGGAGACTCCGTGGAGCGCAGGTTCCGGCGGTTCGGGCGCTGTGCCGATGCCGAGCTGGTGTATCTCCTCGAGTTGGCGGATATCCGTGGGCGTATCTGTGAAGACGGCGGCGAGGCGTTGGAAACGTTGGAGCTCTTTCGCATGGGAGCGATGGAGCAGGGCGTGTGGCGGTGTTCCGATCCCTATGTGGACTGGCGGGATGAGATAGCGGATCCGTATGTCATGGGGCGTGCGATCTTCGAGTACGAGGCGGGGCACATTTCGACGGCGGGCGAAGCGCTGGCGCGCGCCCACCCGCACTGCGCTAAGCATGCGCGGCTGACCGTTCTTTGCGGCACGAGCGGCGCGGGGAAGTCACGGTGGATCCAGCGGAACGCGCCGGATGCGCTGGTGGTGAGCCTCGATGACCTCCGCCGAGACATCTGTGGGAAGTGCGACGATTTCAGACGGGAGGGGGTCGTGCTCCAAGCGGCCAAGGAGCGTCTCAAAGCAGGGCTGCGCCGGTGCCGCGAAATCGTGGTCGATGCAACGAATCTCCGCGAAGATGGTCGGGCTCGGAACCTGAGGCTCGGCCATGACTATCACGCGGCCACGCGCGTGGTCGCATTCGCGGTGCCGCCTTCCGAGGCGGAAGCGCGGGATCGGGCGCGAGAGCGGCAGGTTGGCGCCAGAGTGATCGCCCGGCAGTTCGAGCGGCTCCAGTGGCCGGAGGCCTGGGAGGCGCACGCGGTGGAAGTGGCGATGGCGTAAGTAGGGGTCAGCCCGTCGAGTCATCCGCCCGTGGCGCAATGGGGTCTCAAGATCGCGTCCACGCCAGGGTGGCGTCCACGGCGCGGTTCCAGGCCTCGAGATGGGGGGCGGGGTCGAAATTCGTCGCGGGGACGAACGTGCTCTCGGCGCGCCAGGTACTTTTGATAGCTTCCTGGGAAGGCCAGAAGCCAGCGGCGAGTCCCGCGAGGAAGGCGGCACCGAGGGCAGTGGTTTCATGGCAGGATGGGCGGACGACCGGTACGCCGAGGAGATCGGCTTGGAACTGCATGAGGGCGTCGTTGGCGGAGGCGCCACCATCGACGCGGATCTCTTGGAGGTCGGCCTGTCCCCGGGCGTCTTGGCGCATGGCCTGGAGGACGTCATGGGATTGGAAGGCCATGCTTTGGAGGGTGGCTTTGGCGATGTGGGCGCCGGTCGTGCCGCGGGTGATCCCGAAGATGGAACCCCGGGCGTCGGGGTTCCAGTGCGGGGCACCGAGCCCGGCAAAGGCGGGGACAAAGGTGACGCCACCGGTATCGGGCACGGAGCCGGCGAGCGCTTCGACCGCCGATGAATCCGAGATCACGCCGAGGCCGTCCCGGAGCCATTGAACCGCGGCGCCAGCAATGAAGATCGAGCCCTCCAAGGCGAAGACCGGCGGTTGCCCTGCGAGGTGCCACCCGAGGGTTGAGAGGAGGCGGTTTTGCGATGGAACGCGTTCGTGCCCGGTGTTCATGAGAAGAAAACATCCGGTGCCGTAGGTATTTTTTGCCATACCGGGGTCGAAGCAAGCCTGGCCGAACAGGGCGGCATGTTGGTCGCCGGCCATCGCGGTGACGGGGATGCCGCGGAGCGGTCCGGGGACGGTGACATCGCCGAAGTGGCCGGAGCTTGGACGCACCTCAGGGAGGACTTCGAGGGGGACGCCAAAGGCGGAGAGGAGTTCGGGATCCCACTCGAGGGTCGTCGTGTTGTAGAGGAGGGTCCGGGCCGCGTTCGTGGTGTCGGTCGCGTGGACGGCTCCCCCGGTGAGCTTCCACAAAAGCCAAGAATCGACCGTTCCAAAGGCGAGCTCGCCGCGGCTGGCCCGCTCGCGCGCGCCGTCTACGTGGTCGAGGATCCACGCGATCTTCGTGCCTGCGAAGTAGGGATCGATGACCAGGCCGGTTTTATCGGCGATGGTCGGGGCCAGGCCGTCGGCAGCGAGCCGGGCACAGGTGTCTGCGGTGCGGCGATCCTGCCAGACGATCGCGGGATGGATCGGTTGGCCGGTGTTGCGATCCCAAATGACGGTGGTCTCGCGCTGGTTGGTGATGCCGATGGAGACGATGCTGGCCTGGGAGTCGGCGACCGCCTCCTCGGCGACCGCCCGCTGGGACTCCCAGATCTCATTCGGGTCGTGCTCGACCCAGCCGGGTTGTGGGAAGTGCTGCGCGAACTCGCGCTGGGCAAGCGACCGAGGGGTGCCGGTTGCGTCAAAGGCGAGGGCGCGGGAGCTGGTTGTCCCCTGGTCGATGGCGAGGATCATGATCCTACGGTGGCGGTGCGCCGCGCGAGGCGCAAGCGAGCTATCGGTGGGGACGGCACCGGATGTTGGCGCGCCGGACGGGCGAGAATGCCGGCTACGCAAGCACCTCGGCGACGAGGCGGGCGAGGTCTTTGGGATCGTAGGGTTTGGGGAGGACGGCATTGAAGCCGAAATCGGCGGGCCGCGCCATGGCGGGGTCGTCGGAGTAGCCTGAGGAGACGATCGCCTTGGCACCGGGGTCGATGGCTTTGATCTGTTCCATCGTCCGAGCGCCGCCCATCCCGCCCGGGATGGTGAGGTCGAGGATGAGAAGGTCGAAGGGGCCGACCCCGTTGTTCAGCGCGCTGCGGTAGCGCTCCACGGTCTCGGCGCAATCGGCAGTGGTCTCGACCTCATATCCTTGGGAGCGGAGGTTGGCTACGGCGAGCTGGCGGATGAGCGGCTCGTCCTCGAGCAGGAGGATGCGTTTGGGGCGGCCCGGCGTCGTATCGGGCGGCAGCGGCGGGGTGGGCCGTGCGGGGACGGCGGTGTCGGCGATCGGCAGGAGGACCGATACGGTGGTGCCTTTCCCTTCCTCCGAGATGATGCTGATCTCGCCACCGTGGTTTTTGACGATGGACTCGCAGACGGTGAGCCCGATCCCGGACGCGTTCTGCTCGCGGCGGGTGGAAAAAAAGGGTTCACAGACGAGCGGTCGGTCGTGGGGGGAGATTCCCTCCCCGGTGTCGGAGACGGTAAGAAGGAGCGACCCGGTGCCGGTCTGGTGGGAGATGGTCACCGTGATGGCGCCCCCGTCGGGGCTCGCTTCTTCGGCATTGCGAAGGAGGTTGGTGATGATGCGTGCGATCTGGTTGGGATCGACGTCAGCCGGGGGGAGGCTGTCGGGAATCTGCAGCGTGTAGCTCAAGGTCTTGCGCTGGGGGTGGGCGGCGAGGGTTTCGGTGACGAGGGCACCCAGGTCGGAGGGATGGCGGATCGGGGCGCCCCCCTTGGCGAAAGTGAGGAGCTGGTGGACGAGACTTTGTGCCTGGAGGCTGGCGGTCTCGGCGTTTTCGATCCCTTCGGTGGCGAGGCTGCGGGGGATCTGGGACTTGGCGACAGCGAGGTTCCCCATGAGTATGGTGAGAACGTTGTTGAAGTCGTGGGCGAACCCCCGGGCGAGTAGTCCCAGCGCCTCGAGTTTCTCCAACTTGGTGCGTTGCTCCTCGGCAGTCTTGCGCGGGGTGACGTCGCGGAAAAAGGCGAGGAGGCCCGAACCGAACGGGTAGGCGTGAACTTCAAACCATTGGTCGCGGTGTTCGTCGTGGAGTTCGAACGCGCGCGTTTCGCGGTGGAGGAGGGCGCGGTTGAACTCCGCGCAGTAGCGGGTCTTGATGACCGGGGGGACGAGCGACCAGAGTTCGATTCCGACGAGATCCGCGCGCGGCCTACCGAAGTACTCCTCGGCCCTTCCGTTGGCGTAGGTCATTCGCCAAGAGGGGTCGACAGAGAATAGGGGATCATCGATCCCCTCGACGATTCCCACCAGATGGCTCCACGACGGTTCGGCATCTCCCGGCGTTGCGCCATCGGGGCGGAGGCGGAAGACGATGACGAGCCCGGCGAGAGAGCCGTCCGGTTCAAGGAGGGGTGCGCTGTTGTCCTCGATGGGAACAAGCTGACCGTCGCGCGTGGTGAGCATCGTGGCGCGCGAGGATTCTTCATCCGGTGACGGGGTGCCATCGGCGGTACGCCCCGAGGGCAGGACGATCTTGAAAACCTCTTCGAGGGGGCGGCGGGCGACCTCGGTCGAACCCCACCCGGTCAGCGCCTCGGCGGCGGGATTGAGGTAGGTGACGGCACCGGCGAGGTCGGTGACGATGACGCCGTCCGCCATCGAATTGAGCGTGTTGCCCAGCGTGGTGAGCCGTTCTTGGATCAGGCGTTCACTGCGGTGGCGGGAGAGGGCGAGCTCGATGGCGGCGCGCAGTTCACGCGATTCGAAGGGTTTCGTGATGTAGCCGAACGGGTTGCTCTTCCGAGCGCGCTCGATGGTTTTTCCGTCGAAGTAGCCGGTCAGGAAGAC
>CAZKYJ010000023.1:5677-16622 GCA_964556355.1 uncultured Verrucomicrobiales bacterium
CGGTCAGCTGTTCGGCGAGGGCGATCCCGTCGTCCCCGCGGCCCAGATCGATGTCCATGAGGATCAGATCCGGTGACGCGTCGCGCATCGACCGGGTTGCCGCAGCCGCATCGCGGGCGATCCGGGGGTGGCCGTAGCCGAGCGATACCAGCGTCGCCTGGATATCTCTGGCGACGACTGATTCATCCTCCACGATGAGGATGGATGGTATTGAGGGAACCATGTGGTTGAATAAAACGGCGTTATGGGGCCAAGGCAACGTGCATTGGGGCGCACGAAAAAGCCCGCAGCCTTGTGGGCTGCGGGCTTTCTGTGGGGAGGGGAGTCCCGGTCAACCGGGATTCCAAAGTCCGCTCCGTTAAGAGAAGAGGCCGAGAACAGGCTTGCCTTTGTGGGCGACCGTGAACGGGCGCTTCGACGGCGAGTAGAGCGTCTTCTCGACCGGGAGGCCGAGGGCGTAGGCGATGGTGGCGTTGAGGTCGGGAACCATGACTTTGTCCTCGATGACATTGCTGCCGGTCTCGTCCGTCTTGCCCCAAGCACGACCACCGGCGATGCCCCCGCCCGCGAGTAGCGTCGAGAACGCCTTCGGGTAGTGGTCGCGCCCGTCGTTGATGTTGATGTTCGGGGTCCGCCCGAACTCCGTAGCGAGAACGACCATGGTCTCTTCGAGAAGCCCGCGGCGCTCCAGGTCCATGATCAGGGTGCCGAGTGCCTGGTCGAGCATGGCGGTGCGCGCCTCAATCCCGTTGAAGATCCCGGTGTGGTTGTCCCAACCGCCGAGGGTGACCTCGACGAAGCGCACGTCATTTTCAATGAGGCGGCGGGCGAGGAGGCAGCCCTGACCGAAGCCGTTGCTACCGTAGGCCTCGCGGATCTCTCCGGGCTCGCGGTGAAGGTCGAAGGCCTTGAGATCCTCGCTCTTCATGAGACGGATCGCGTCGTCATACATGTCGTTGTAGGCGCGGACATGCTTCTGGTTGTAGCGCTCGTGGAAAGCGGAGTCGAACTGCTCGGAAAGGAGAAGACGGTCGTTGAACTCCTCCTCGGTGAGGTCGCTCGGCATCTTGCTGTTCTTGAGGCCATCGTTCGGATTTCCGATGACGAGAGGGGCATACTTCGACTCGAAGAAGCCCGCGCCGCCGCCCTGCACACCGCCGCCGATGCGAACGCTGCCCGGGAGGGTGCGGTTGGTGCGTCCCTCGTGCTTGAGCATCCAAGCGCCGAGGCCGGGGTGCTGGATGGTCCCGCGCATCTCGTAGCTCGAGTGCATGAGGTAGTTTCCTTGCTCGTGAGCCCCCTGGGTCGAGCTGGTGCCTCGGATGAAGGCGATCTTGTCAGCCTGCTGCGCCACGGTGGGGAAGTATTCGCTGATCTGGACGCCTTCCGCCTTCGTGTTGATGGCGTTGACCGGGCCGGCCTGCTCGGTGCCGGGCTTCGGGTCGAAGGTGTCGAGGTGGGTCATCCCTCCGGACATGTAGAGGTAGATGACGTTCCGGGCGGTGGGCTTGCGACCCGCATTGCCGGTGGCGGTGGCCCCGAATGCGGAGCTGCCGCTGAGGGCGTGCGGGAGGAGGCTGACCCCGAGGAGGGACTTCGCCGTTTGGGTGATGAAGCGGCGGCGACCGAGGTCGTCTGCTTTGTGGAAGAGTTCTTTCATGGTTTCAGTTACGTGTGACGTTTGGCTGTTTCGTTTTCTTAGATGTTTCGACGATTCTTACTGGAGGAAGCAGAACTCTTGGGTATTGATGAGCGCCCAAGCAACGTTCCTGACGGCTTTATCTTCGCCATATTTTTCGAATTGTTGCGCGATGATGGCGCGCTCGTTCTCCCGCGGGTAGCGGCTGAGCAGACCGAGGAAGAGGAGATCTTGCTTCTCCTTGTCGGAGGTCGCGGTGGCGAGATCCTTGGCGAGCTTCGACTTCTCGTGGAACATCTGGTCAAAGACCGGGCTGTTGAGTAGCGTCAGTGCCTGGTCGACGGACGGCTGCTTGCTGGAGTTGTCGATCGTCTCGCGGTCGCTTTGGCCAAACTGGCGCAAGAAGTGCCCGTTGGGGGCGGGAGACTCAAGCTCGGAGGCGCGGAGGTATCCCTTGTCGTAGCCCGCCCACTTGGAGTCGTCGAGCTCGGGGGTGTCCTCCTCCGCTTCCTCCATCATGGTGGTCGAGGTCATGGCCATCATGGAAGACCCGTTACCGGCATTGGCGAACGTGGCCTGCTTGAGCTCGTTGACCTTCTTCTCCTTCTCGTTCACGAGGTCTTGGATTTCTTTCTGAAGCTCGCGGGCCCGGGCGCCGTTGCCATTCTCGCGCGCTTTCAGTGCGTCGGCGCGGAGCCCGCTCGACTTGCTCGCAAGATCGCGCTCGAGGTCGGCGATGTCTTCGGCCAGTTTGAAGACGTCCTTTTTGTCGAGGGCGAGGAGCTGCTCGGCTTCGGACTGGTAGCGCGACTCGGAGGGCATTGAGCGGCGGGATTTGCGCCCGTCGATGTCCGGCACGGCCACCGTCATAAAGGAATCCCACATCTGCTCACCGGACATGCGGCGGAGAACCGGTCCTTGGAAGTGGTAGAGTGTGTCCTCGGGAATGTCGTCACCGAACGCCTGGCGCTGGTAGGTGCGGGTGTTGAAGAGGATCCGGAGGATGGCCTTGGTGTCGTAGCGGAGCTGCGGGGCGAGGCGGGTCAGATAATCGAGCGCGTAGCGGTTCGAGATCTGGTTGGCCGACTCGGTACGGCTACCGGGCTTCCCTTTGAAGTCGTCGAGCGGATCGACGATCCCGCGACCGAAGACCCGAGCCCAGAGGCGGTTGACGTAGACCGTGGTGAATCGGGCATTGGTTTGCGAAGTGAGCCACTCGGCGTAGGCCTCACGGAGATCCTTCCCTTTTGCCCTGTCGCCGAACATGGTCGACGGGCGCACTTCATCGTAGGGATCGGCGTCGCTGTACTGGTAATCGTGGGGGAGTTTGAGCGTGCGCTCGACCGGGTAGACCCCATAGCTGAGGGGCTGGAAGAGATCGTTGAAGGCATCGCGCACATAGCGATCTTCGCGGTCCTGCTTGCGCATGTCGCCAATGTCGAAGCCGATCTGCTCCGGGCGCACACGGGTATCCACGCTGTTGTAGGTGTAGGCCGCCATCTCGTAGTAGTCGGTCTGCTTCCAGTCGTCGAACGGGTGGTTGTGGCACTGGGCACAGACGAGGCGGGTTCCCAGGAAGACCTGGGTCGTGTTCGACATGTTGTCGAGAGGCATCCCGGAGTCCCGGAGGTAGTAGCCGACGGCACCGTTGTCCCAGGTGAACCCTTTGGCGGTGATGAGATCTCGGACGACCTCGTTGTAGGGCCTGTTCTCGCGGATGGCGTTTTTGATCCAGCGGGCGTAGGAATCGCCGTCGCCGTTCTGGATGTCCGACTTGATGCGGAGGAGGTCGGCCCACCAGTTGAAGGAGTGGGAGACGTAGCCTTCGGAATCGAGGAGTTCATTGATGAGGACGGAGCGCTTGTTCGGAGCCTCGAAGTCGAGGAACGTCTTGGCTTCCTCGGCGGTTGGAATCCGTCCGATGATGTCGAGGTAAATCCGGCGGAGGAACTCTTCGTCGGTGGAGGCGGGAAGGGGGCGGGTCTTCTGCCGGATCAGATCCTGCTCGATAAATCGGTCGATCTGGGCGCTCTCGTTGGCGGCGGATGCGACAGCGGGCAGCACCACGGCGACCACGCTGAGCGTGGCCACTGCGAGCGTGCCCCGACGTTTCGATGTTTTGGATAAATTTCTCATAGAGGATGTTGCGGGATTAGTTGGTTCGGAGAGTAGCGGGTCGGAATGGCCGAGGCTCAGTCGTCCGATGACCGGAGACACAAGTTCTCGCAGCCATAACGACGGCCCATGGCCTTTCTTAGAAGAAAATAGATCATTTTCCGCGCCGATTTTCAATGCGAATAATCTATAGAGTTTACAGAAAAGTTGACTATTACAGTATTATGAAGGGTGGCATTGGGTTGGGGTTGCCCGGGCAACGGGGGGCAACGGGGTCGGGGGCGATGTTTTTTTGTGGCGGAACGGGCGAATGTGGTGGATAGGAGACGCAATTATGTGGCTAGGAATTGGCATCGCGATCGTATTTTTGCTCCTTGGGGTCATGGCTTTCGCCTATTTGCAGAAAACCTAGGTCTCGGCAGGTCGGCTCATTCGCCGAAGCAATAGAGGGTATCGTTTGTCCGGACGAAGACGTTGCCATGGGCGATGGCGACGGACGACCGGATTTCGTTGTCGTTGGCGTCCGTTGAGAGGTCGGCACTGCTGAGCAGGGTGAATTTGTTGGGATTCGCCTCGACGACCATGGTGCCGCCACGGTGGTCGATGAAGTAGATTTTCCCATCGGCGGCGGTGGGGGAGGCCTCGATCTTGGCTTTGGCGTCCAGTCGTTCGTCCCAAAGTTTCGCACCGGTTTTCGGATCGACGCAGGCGATTGATTTCCGGTCGCTGTTGATGATGTAGAAGTGGTCTTGGTAGAAGAGCGGGATCGAGACGTCGGAGGAGACGTCTTTGTCGTCGCTTTTCCACGCGAGTTCGTGGGATTCGAGGTCGATGGCATAGACGGGCTCGCGTTTGGGGGCGCAGACGAGGGCGACTCCGCCGCCGGTGACGGGCGAGGGAACGAGGCGCCAGTGGCCGATACGCTGGTCATTGTAGGTGCCCCAGCGCCAGAGTTCCCTGCCGGTTGCCGGGTCGTGTCCGGTGAGGGCATCGCCGCCGGCCACGAGAATCTGGGTTGAGCCGTCGGCGAGAGTGACGGGGATCGGCATGCTGAAGGCCTCGAGGGATTCGGCCACGGCCTCGCTGGGGCGTTCTACTTTGAACAGTTGTTTGCCGGTGGCGGGGTCGTAGGCCGCGAGGTAGGACTCGTTGTCTTTGGCGCCCGGTTTCCCGCGGGGGAGGTCGTTCTGGACGAAGGACTCATCGCGTTGGAGCACCTGCATGTAGAGCTTGCCCTCGTAGAGGAGCGGGCTGGAGGAGAAGGTCCACTGGAACGCGAAGTAGTACTCGGGGTTCTTGCCGAGGAGATTGAAATTCCACAGCTCTCCGCCGTCGTGATCGAACGCGGCCAGATCGCCGGTGCCGAAAAAGAAGATCACGCGCTCGGCATCGACGGTGGGTGAGGGGCTCGCAAGGTTCGAGCGGTCGTCAACTTTGAATCCTTCGGCCACCTCTTTCACCCAGAGTTCCCGCCCGGTATTCCGGTCGAGGCAGATGGCGAGGAGCTTTTCGGATTTCTCGACAGCGGCGGTCAGGAAGATCTTATCGCCCCAGACGGCCGGGGTCGCGGCCGAGGGGCCGGGCATGGCGGCGGTCCACCTGACGTTCTCTTCCTTGGAGATCTTGGCGGGAAGCGGCGGGGAGTCCGCGGCGCCCGAGCCGTCGAAGTGGGGGCCGCGCTGGTTTGGCCAGTTTTCGGCGTTCGTCCCGGCGGGGAAAGCCAAGAGGACGGCGGAGACAACGGTGGCGAGGGCGGGATTGGGTCGGATCATGGTCGGTATTTGGGTCAATGCTGAATGCGGTGGTGGGGGAGATCAAGGCGGTCGTGTGATTTCGCGTTGAACCGCGATGGGATATGCCGATGATGACGGCCATGAAGACATGGTTCTATCTAGATAAGCAGAACGCACGCAAGCAGGTGCTTGAGGAGGAACTCCCCGCGCTGGTCAATAGTGGAGAAGTTACCTCGAGATCGAACATCTGGAGCCAGGGGATGGCCGACTGGAAACCGGCGGGCGAGGCGCTACCGGAACTTTTTAACGACGGCACCGGTGCCGCGCCCCCTCCCGTCCCCGCCGGAGCTCTCGTCGGTCCTGCTCCCGGGCAACGATGTCATGAGGTCGACTACGAGGTTTTCGGCGATGACATGCAGATCGTCGAGGTCGAGCTCGACCCCGGGGAGAAGGTCGTGGCCGAAGCGGGCGCCATGAACTATCTCGAGGACGATATTTCGTTCGAGGCGAAAATGGGCGACGGCTCGAAGCCGAACGAGGGCGTTATGGGCAAGCTGCTGGCCGTGGGGAAACGGGCGCTCACGGGCGAGTCGATTTTCATGACGCACTTCATGCACACCGGCGGAAGCGGCAAGCGGCGCGTGGCGTTTGCCGCGCCGTATCCCGGCAAGATCATCCCGTTGAACCTCTCGGACATCGGCAACGAGATCACCTGCCAGAAAGATGCCTTCCTCTGCGCGGCCTTCGGAACCGAGGTGACCATCGCCTTCAACCGCAAGCTGGGTGCCGGGTTTTTCGGCGGGGAGGGCTTCATCCTCCAGCGGCTGCGCGGGGACGGTATGGCGTTTATCCACGCGGGTGGCACCGTCATCAAGCGGGAGCTCAAAGGCGAAAAACTGCGGGTCGATACCGGGTGTCTCGTGGCTTTCTCGCCGGGGATCAGCTACAGCATCGAGCGCGCAGGCAACCTGAAAAGCATGTTTTTCGGTGGCGAAGGTCTCTTCCTCGCGACCCTGCAAGGTCACGGCACCGTGTATCTCCAAAGCCTCCCGTTCTCGCGGATGGCCGACCGGATACTGGCACACGCGCCATCGGCGGGCGGCAAATCGATGGGTGAGGGCAGCGTTCTCGGCGGGCTTGGCCGCCTGATCGACGGAGACTGATCATGGGACCCGTTCAGCTATACCGCAGTGGGGCCGATTGGGTCGCGGTCGCCGGGGGATCGGTCTACCCGCTCGCGCATTTCGATCTGGACGCCGTCTTCCGAGCAGCGGATCCGGCCGCGTTCCTGCAGGCCCAGCTGGGGACGGCGGCCGGGGGGGATGCCGCTGATCTGGGCGGGCGAAAATGGGATGCGCCGGTAGGTAGCCAAGAGGTTTGGGCGGCCGGTGTCACCTACTTTCGAAGCCGCACCGCGCGGATGGAGGAGAGCGAAGCGGCGGGGGGCGCCCGCTTTTACGATCTCGTCTACGAGGCCGCGCGGCCCGAGCTCTTTTTCAAAGCGACGGCACCTCGCGTCCGGGGGCACCTCCACGAGGTCGGCATCCGCCAAGACAGCACCTGGGATGTTCTCGAGCCCGATCTGACGCTCGCGATCAGCGCGGCGGGTCGCATCTTCGGGTATTGCATCGGAAACGACATGAGCTCCCGCTCGATCGAGGGGGAGAACCCTCTTTACCTTCCCCAGGCGAAGGTCTACCGTGCCTCCTGTGCTCTCGGGCCATGTTTGACGGTTGGCGACCCGCTCGATCGGCAGGCGAGTATCTCCATCCGGGTGATGCGGGAAGGGGAGGTCGCCTTTTCCGGCGAAACCGACCTGACCCAAATCAAACGGCCTCTCACCGAGCTTGCGGACTACCTCTTCCTGGAGAATGAATTCCCCGCGGTAGCCTACCTCATGACCGGAACCGGCGTCGTTCCCGGTGCCGATTTCACGCTGCGGCCGGCAGACGAGATCCGGATCGGCATCGATGGGCTCGGTGAACTGATCAACGTCGTGAGCTAAGAAAATTTTAAAAATTATGGTTATAAATGGCAAACAACTCATCGGAACGGAAGAGTCGGCGACGGGAGATGCGGATCTCCGCGCGGTGAACCCTGCGAGCGGGCTGGAGATTGAGCCCGCTTTCTACGAGGCGAGCGCTGCTGAAGTTGATCAGGCGCTGCGGCTTGCCCACGCGGCGGGTCAGGTGACGCGCGAGTTCTCCGGCGAGAAGCTCGGCAGCCTCTGCGACGCGGCGGCCGCGAAGCTGGAGGCGATCAAAGACGTGCTCCTCGCCCGCTGCGGCGAGGAAACCGGCTACCCGGACGCGCGGCTGCAGGGAGAGTTTGCCCGGACGGTGAACCAGCTCCGGATGTTCGCCGAGGTGGCGCGCCGGGGCGACTGGCTGGATGCGAGGATCGATCACGCTGATCCGGGGCGTCAGCCGCTGCCCAAGCCGGATGTCCGCGCGATCAACGTGCCCATCGGGCCGGTCGTCGTCTTCGGCGCCAGCAACTTTCCGTTGGCGCTCTCGGCGGCGGGCGGCGATACCGCGTCGGCCCTGGCCGCGGGATGTCCGGTCGTCATCAAGGCGCACCCGAGTCACCCCGGGACGACCGAGCTGATCGGGCGGGCGATGATCGCTGCCGCCAAGGAAAATGGATTTCCGGACGGGACCGTCACGGTTCTCCAGGGGGCGAGTATCGAGTTCGGCGGGAGCCTCGTGCGGCATCCGCTCACGCGGGCGGTCGGCTTCACCGGATCGCTGGCCGGCGGGCGTGCCCTCTGTGATATCGCGGCGGCCCGGCCCGATCCCATCCCCGTCTATGCCGAGATGGGGAGCATCAACCCGCAGTTCGTCCTTCCGGGGAAGCTCTCGCACGACGCGGAGGGGTTCGCCGAAGCGCTGTTCGGGTCGATGACCTTGGGCAACGGGCAGTTTTGTACCAATCCGGGACTCGTCTTCGTCGCCGAAGGGGTGGACACCGACCGCTTCCTAGCCAAGCTCCGCGAACTCGTCTCCTCGGGTGCCGAGTCCCCCGTGCTGAGCGCGCGCGTGGCGGCGGCCTATGGCGCGGGTCTTGCGGCTCTCGCCGATCTCGACGGGGTCGAAGTCACGAGGGCGGCCTCCGAGCCTGCGGCGACCGCTGCGGCACCGGCCGTGGGCGTCACGGACCTTCGGCGCTTCCAACAGTCTTTCGGCCCCATGACCGAGGAAGTCTTCGGGCCGTCCACGCTCGTGGTCGTGTGCCCGGCAGGCACGGACTTCGCGGGCGTCGCGTCGTCACTGCCCGGTCAGCTGGCGGCCTCCGTGCACGGTAGCGACGCGGATCTTGCCAGCGCCGGCCCCCTGTTCTCACAACTATCCCGCTTCGCTGGTCGGATCATCGCCAACGGGTTTCCCACGGGGATCGAAGTCTGCCACGCCATGCACCATGGCGGCCCTTTTCCCGCCGCGAGCGACAGCCACTTCACTTCTATTGGAGCCACCGCCATCCGGCGCTGGGGGCGCCCCGCCTGCTTCCAATCGCTCCCCGATGCACTGCTTCCCCCAGGGCTCCAAGAGGCCAATCCGCTGGGGCTGACACGCCTCGTCGATGGCGTCGTCACGCCGGGTTCGGCCGCCTGAATCCCCGATCCCTACCGGGCAAAAAAAACACAAAAATTGTGCTTGGAATTCCTCCGAAATCTGGTTAGCTGACCGCGACCACCCTCTTAAATCTTATGACCCATACCTCATCCAAACTCTACCGTTCGGCTCTCGCCGTTGGTGCCGCCTCCCTGATGGGATTCGCCTCAGTCGCGTCCGCGCAAGATTGTGGCGCCCTTGCTGGCCAGATGGCCTCTGCTGCTCAGTCAGATCCGGAGGGAGCTCCTGCCCTTGCCGGTGCCTCGATCGCTGGCAACTGTGAGTGCGCGGCAGCCGTGATGCAGGCGATGGCTGCCGCTTTCGGTGCCGATTCTCCCCAGATCCCGGCCACGGTTTTCTACTTGGTTGAGGCCTGCCCGGATCAGGGTGCTTCGATCGCTGAAGTTGCCGTCGCCGCGGCTCCTGGCCAAGAGGCAGCAATTCGCGACGCAGCCACCCGGGGTGGCGAAGCGGGTCTCACCGGTGGTGATGGGTTCGACTACGGGCTCAAGCCGCTCGAAACGGCTGGCGTTTACCTCATCCCGCCGTCGGCCTCTTCTTCGGAAGTGCTCAGCCCGACCGGCGGTGACGCGACCCCGACCGTTGTCGTCCGCACCGTCCGGGGTGGCACGCGCACGGTCGTCGTCGGTGGCGGCACGGGAACCACTCCGGTGACCACTCCGGGTGTGGGTGGCTGATTCCTCGGAATCACGATTCTTTGCAAAGCCCGGTCGGTTTGTTCCGACCGGGCTTTTTCGTGTCGAAACCAATCCAATACGACGGGTTTGTTAAATAAATTGGGGCCAACTGTATTTTAGTTGTGGCAAAAAACAGGATGTGCTGATAAAGTGATAATTACAATAACGCTGTCGTGTCCAATCGCGTTTCATTCTTATCCCACGACCCCATGAATCACGTCCTTCGATTTGTTAGCAGCCTCGCTTTGGTGGGCATTGTTCCGGGTGCCGTCTATGCGGAGGGAGAGAGTTCAAAAGGATCCGATTGCAATGCGGTGGCGGCCAAAGCTCAAGCGGCCGCAGTCGCTGATCCAAGTGGTGTTCTAGGAATCGTCCATTCGGCGATCCTTGAGTATCCAACCTGTGCCTGCGAGATCGTCAAGGCGGCGATCACGGGAAGCAAAGCAGGGAACGAGCTGGTGGGTGACATTGTCTACACGGGGGTGTCGGCGGCGCCGAACATGGCGAGCGTCATCGCAGAATGCGCGCTCGAGGTGGCACCGGGAGCAGCGGATGCCATCAAAGATGCCTTGGAGCGAGCATTGGGTAGCAAAGAGGCGATCGGTCCGAGCGTGCCGCCGGTGGAGTCGCTGGTGACATCCGGAGTGTACCTGATTCCGCCGTCGGCGACAGCGACGGCGATCATTCGGGAGCCCGAGGTGCGTATCCGAGTGGTTGAGCGTCCGCGGGATCGCGTGCGGGTTCGCATCGTCTCCTCGCCCGGCGTGGCGGGAGGCTAGGAAAGGCGCGCGCGTCGCGGGTGGCGGCGCCGCGTGAAGCACGTTGCTGGGTCGGTGGTCTGAACCGGGTGGGACGGGGCGTCGGTGGCGTCCGGAGAGCCACCTTTGGTGCAGCCCCGTGTTGGATCCCCACCGGTCCAAATCAGCTTCTCCGGGCGGGAGGCGGAAACCGGCTTCGGATCACGGGCTCGCGGCCGCGGCGGCGAAGAGCAGCTCGGTGCTTTGATCCGACAGTTTTCCAACCAGCCTCGCCCGTTCTGTCGAGCTCTGAGGCGGGCGGGTGATCAGCGTGGCGGCCGTTGCCGCGACGGCGTTGGCGGCCGTGAAGAGCCGATGGGAACTTGGGGCGAGGATGGGGCGCAGGGCCTCC
>CAZKYJ010000024.1:0-16590 GCA_964556355.1 uncultured Verrucomicrobiales bacterium
GGGCGATCTGGAAGGCGGGGGCATCGCCAACCTCGGGGGCACTGCCACCGTCGAGTATTCCACGATCGTCGGGAACTCCTCGGAGAACTCGCCCGGCATCGGTAGCCTCGACGATGGGGCTACCAGCACCACGGTCTACAACTCGATCGTTTCGAACGGACAGAATGACATCGGCCAGGCCCGCGAGATCCAGCTGATCCCCAGTGGCTCGACACCCGTGAACACGTTCGTCTCACTGGGCTACAACCTCGTCGGTCTCGGTGATGGGGTCGGGGCATTCAACCAGCCGGGCGACCAGACGGGCGTCACTGACCCGCTCCTTGGGCCGCTCGCCGACAACGGCGGTCTGGTCCCAACCCACGCCCTCCTCGTCGTCAGCGACGCCCTCGATGCCGGCGATCCGAACCCCCTCGCCCCACCAGCCACCGACGCCCGTGGGACGGGTTTCCTTCGCATCGAGGACGGGGATCTCGACACCGTGCCACGCATCGATATCGGCGCGTTTGAAACGCCCAACCCCAACGCGGAAACCGATGTCTTCCTCGCCGCCGACGGCACGCTTACGGTCACTGATGTCAACGGGGGCAATTCGGACGACACCCTGACGTTTACGGTGGTCGCCGCCAACCTGCGTGTTAGCGATCCCGGCAACGCACTGCGCGGGGCTGGCAGCGGCGTCGCCGAGGTCGACGCCAACACCGTCGATGTGCCGCTCGCCTCGATCTCGGCTCTGGTGGTCGACACCGCCGACGGGACGGACCTCGTCAGCCTCGAAGCATCGCTTGCCGATGCCGCTCTCGTGGTTACTTCCGGAAATGTGTTCGTAAGAAACGGGGCTGCCATCGCAGCCACCGGCGTCCAGGCCATCGCGATCACTGCGCGCGAGCGGTTCGAGATGACTGGCGGCGCCCAGTTTTCTGCGGTCGACGGCGACATCATCATCGATGCCAATCTGGATGCGGACCCTTCCGGCGCCTTTGCCGGTGCGAGTATCCTGAACAACTCTACCGTCACCACCAGCGGCGCCGGAAACGTCTTCATCACGGCTAGGGGGGGCGACGATCCGTCCACCGGCGACCATCAGGGCATCATCGTCCGGGGGGGAGCCGTCGTAGAAAACACCGGTGTCGGCCAGATTCTCCTCATTGGAACCGGCGGGATTGGAACGGATAACAATGGCGGGATCAACATTGCTGATGGAACCACGCTGATCCAGTCGACCGGCGGCATCTCGCTTACGGGAGCCGCATCGCCGGAAACTTCGGGAACTTCGAACGTCGGTGTGTCCATCGCCTTCGGCGATGCTACCCCCTCCGTCAGCGGGCTGGGTACCGCAACCATCACCGTCGATGGCGCGGGGGGCGGGGGCTCAGTGGGGAATGTCGGCGTGGAATTGGGTACGGATCTCCTCGCAATGGCGACGGTGGATGGAGGGATCTCCATCACCGGTCGTGCCACGGACGGGGCGAGCGTGGGGTTCGGGGCGCTGGGTGCCGGTGTCGCCTCGGTGAGTGGAGATATCGCGATCGCTGCATCGGATATCGCCCTGGGGGTCGGGAGCGACATCGCCTCCTCCGGAGACCTCACCATCATGCACACGAACCCAGCCGTCGCGATCGGTCTCGCCGGCGGCTTCGGAACGCTTAGCCTCGACGCGACCGAACTCGACGCCCTCGCCGACGGATTCACCAGCATCACGATCGGCGATATCGCCAACGGGACCGGCACCACCATTGCGAATGCCTACACCTTCCGGGACCCCACGGTGCTGGTCAACGGAAGCGTCACGGTCACCAACGTCAGCGCCGGCGCCAACCCGCTCGACCTCATCGCCCGCGCCGGTAGCGTCCGCGACAACGGCAGCGGGATCGATGTCACGGGAGCGCCAGTCACGTTCAGCGGCACCGTATCCCCCGGGCCTGCCAGTAGCGATCCCAGCGGGATCCTCCAGGTCGCGGGTGGCCTTGTCGTCGCGGACAACTCGCGGGTCGCCCTCGCCGCCGGTGGCCCGGATCCCGGTGAGGCTGCCGCCGATTACGAGCAGATCGTCGTCGCCGGAGCTGTTACCCTCGGCGCCAATGTCTCCCTGCAGGTCGACGCTGCGGGCGGATTTGTCCCCTTCGGTGGGAGCGAGTTCATCCTCATCGACAACGATGGGACGGATCCGGTGACGGGAACCTTCGCAGGCCTCCCCGAGGCAGCCGCCCTCCCGAATTTCCTCGGTAGCGGCCTCGACGCTTTCATCAGTTACGTCGGCGGCGATGGGAATGACGTCGTCTTGGCGGTTGCCCCCGAACCCACGACGACCGCCCTCGCCACTGCTCCCAACCCTTCCGCTGCCGGGCAGCCCGTCACCCTCACTGCAACCGTCAGTTCCGGCGGCGGAACCCCAGGGGGCGACGTCGAGTTCTTCGACGGCATCGCCAGTCTCGGCACTGCGGCGCTCGATGCGGGCGGCGTGGCCCAGCTGGTCGTTGCCAACCTACCGGTGGGAACCCGGAGCCTGTCCGCCACCTACCTCGGCGCCGCCGCCTTCGACCCCAGCAGCTCGGCGCCGCTGAGCCAGACGGTCGACCCGCAGGTCATCGACATCGCCGCCGATCAGGTCGCCCTGCCGGAAGGCGATGCCGGTGCCACGGATTTTACCTTTACCGTCTCGCGCGGTGCGGGGGGCAATGGCGCCGCCGGCACTGTCGACTGGATGGTCACCGGCACCGCGATGGATGAGGTTCCCCTCCGCACCGGCACCACAGTCATTGCCGCGGGGCAAGCCAGCGCCGTGATCACTGTTGCTGTCAGCGCGGATGATATCGTGGAACTCGACGAAATAATCACCGTCACCCTCTCGAATCCATCGGCGAATTTCTCCCTCGGAGCCTCTTCAGCCGGCTCCACGGTCGCCAATGACGATATCGCCTTTCTTTCGATCGCCGATCTGACCATGGTCGAGGGCGATTCCGGGATGACCACGATTTCGCCAGCAATCACCATGAGCGCGCGAGTCGATGCTGCGGTGAGCTTGACGGTGGACACCGCAGCCGGCTCCGCGTCGGACGGAGACGGAGACTATACCAACGGGGGGTATCCGGCAGTGATCGCACCACTCGACCTCGATGATGGTGGCTCGTTGCAGGTCATCGTCATCGGCGATCAGAAAGTCGAACTCGACGAGCAGTTCACTGTAAACCTTGTCATTTTCGACGCGCAGGGACGCGACGTGCGCATCATGGATGGGCAGGGGGTTCTGACCATCACCAACGACGACGCCTTTGGCATCAGCATTGCCGACGCTTCGGTCAACGAGGGTGGCGGCAGCATCTCGCTGGTCGCGACCCTCGATGCGGAGGTCGATACGGCCGTGGGCGTCGATGTTGCGACCCTCGATGACACCGCGACCTCCGGTGCTGACTTCGGAATCGCTCCCGCCACCCTGTCGTTTGCCGGGACGGCTGGCGAAACGCAGACGATTGTGATTCCTGTCTTGGACGACGCCCTATTCGAAGCCGACGAACGCTTCTTTGTCGATCTATCAAACCTGCAGTCGTCTGGCCGCAGCGGAGCCATCACCGACAGCCGGGGGATTGCCACGATTATCGACGACGATCTGCTCACCTTTGCCATCACCGCGACCGACGGCACCGCCCTCGAGCCGGACGCCGGTCCGGCCACCGACAGTGGAACGTTCCGCGTCAGCCACAACGCCCCCTCCAGTGCCACCGACATCGCCATCCCCCTCGATCGTGCTGCCAGCACGGCCTCGGACGCCGACTACACGATCGGCTCCGCCGCCTTCACCGGCGACGCGGGCAGCGTCACCGTCCCCGCCGGCCAGACCAGTGTCGATGTGGTGATCGCCCCCGTCGCCGACCTCCCGGCCGAGGGCGACGAGACGGTGACGTTCAGCGTCCCCGGCGGCGGGCTGGCCTCGGTCACCATTCCCGCCAACGACCTCGTGGTCACCACCGCCGGCGACGCGGGCGAGGGGACGCTCCGCCAGGCCGTGGCCAATGCCAACGCCTTCGGCGGAGCCCAGGTCGTCGGGTTCTCCGACGGGAGTTCGGGGAGCGCCGATTTCCTAACTCAGCCACAAACGATCCTCCTGACCTCGGGCGAGATCCCGGTCACCGGGGAGGTGGAGATCCCCGCGCCCGCCAGCGGCATGCTTGTTATCGACGCGGGAGGCACGGCCGGCCGGCACTTCAATGTCAGCGGCGGCGACCTCATCCTGCGCTCGCTCACCCTGACGAACGGGAACGGGCCGGACGGCGGCGCCATTCTCTCCGACGGGGTGGTGCTCGTCGATAGCTGCACGCTGACGGGGAACAGCGCGCTGGTCGGTGGCGCCATCAATTCTTCCGGCATGCTCACGGTGCGGAACTCGACCCTCTCGGGTAATGCGGCGAGTGTTCGTGGCGGCGGGATTTTCGCCGACGGTGGTATCGTCGTCGCGGAGAGTGCCACGATCACGGCCAACAGCGCGCCCGCTGGCCCGGGGGTCGACCACACTGCAGGCACGCTTTCGACGTTCCTCGTCAACACCATCGTTGCCGGCAACGTCCCCGACACCGTCCCGCAGGTCGAGGCGCCGGGCGGCTTCGATTCCCAGGCCAGCCTGACCGGCGGAGATCCGCTGCTCGGACCGCTCGCGGACAATGGGGGGCCGACCTTGACCCACCTCCCGCGCAATGTCTCGGTCAGCGACCGCAGTCCCGCCGTGGATGCCGGCGACAACGTTCCCGTCGCGGCGGCCGCCGATCAGCGTGGCGCCGGGTTCGCGCGCATCTATCCCCCGACCACGGGAACGGTGGATATCGGGGCGGTGGAGGTGCAAAACGCGTTGCCCGTGGTGGCTGCCGGCATCGCCGATCAGTCCGCGCTGGAAGACGACCTGCCAGCCACTTTCAGCCTCCTCGGTGCCTTCGGCGATCTCGAGGACGGATCCGCCGGTCTCAGCTATGCGGTGGTCGCCAACAGCGATCCCCTTCTCGTGATTGCTTCCGTGGTCAACGGAAGCGATCTCCGGCTCACCTTCGGGCAAGATCAGACGGGCAGTGCCGACATCACGGTCGAGGCGACCGACTCGGAAGGAAGCACGGTGCAGACCTCGTTCGTGGTCGTCGTCGATCCGTCGTTCGCATTGTTCGTCGAGGTGGAGCCGGTCTTCAGCCCGGTGGTGGCAGGCTTGGGGCCGTACGATCTGTTCCGGGTCCGGGTGACGAACACGGGTACTAGCGATCTGCCCGACCTGCAGGTTACGAGCGACACGAGCGGCTTCCCCGCCGGCCCGCAGGTTTCCGGCGGGCGGGCCGGAGCCGGGACGTTTGATGGTTCCCTCTGGAGCGTGCCCCCCCTTGCCGAGGGGAGCATGACCGAGCTCATCGTCGCGGTGCAGATCAGCGCTGACGTTCCCTCGGGGCCGCTGGTCTACGGCGCGTCCGCGAGCGCGCCCGTGCCGCTCGGCGGCACCACGGCCGCCTCGGCTTCCGTCCAGGTGGTGAACGCCGCGCAGGTCCAGGTATCGCCGACTGGCCCGCCCGTGGCCAATTCGTCAGGAGGGTTCCTCCAGCAGCAGGTCGTCGTCACCAACAATACGGGTGCGGACGTTCCGTCGTTCCAGTTGCTTGTCCGGCCCCTGGCGTCCGACGTTGTGCACGTCAATGCCGATGGGCGCGCGGGACCGTTCTCGTTCATGTCCGTGGGCACCCCGCTGCCCGCGGGTGGCAGCGTGGTGGTCGACTTGCAGTTCAGCCGCCCGGGAGGCGATCCCAATTTTGCGGTCTTCTATTCGGTGAGGCTTGAGTCGTCGCCGACACCCGCGGGGAACCCCGCGGCGCCCGTCGAGCCGCCGGCAGCGGAATCGAGCCCGTTCGCGGTGGGCGACGAGATTCCCATAGATTATTGCGTCATGCTCCCGGGTGGAAGTTTCCTCCTCGCGTGGGATTCCGAACCGGGTGCCACGTATACGGTCTGCAGCGCGGGGCCGGATTTTGCCTTTGCCGACGAGCCGCAAACCGTGCGCGCGCTGGACACCCGGGCGAGCTGGTCCGATGCCGGTGCCGGCGGACGTGCCCTGCGTTTCTACAAGGTGCGAAAATCGGCCGAGCCGGAGTAGGCGGGGCGGTGCTTGCGACGGGGGCATGAAATGCGCCCTTTCTATCCCCGTCCATCGTGCCAACTTGCTGCCGAATGATCCGTCGCCTACTGCCCGCAGCAATCATCGCCGCCATCGGGGCCGCTACCTGGCTCTGGTTCGACCAGTCCGACCACTGGCTCCGCGCCTATATCAAGTTGCTGGTGATCGCGTCGACCCTCGCGCTTTGTTCGCTCGCCCTCGTCTTTGCGTTGCTTCATACGTGGAAAACAAGGCTCGGGGGCACGGTTTTCGTTCTCCTCGCACTCGCCGGTGCCGGCCTTGTCCTAAAAGCAAATTTCGGGGCGCCCGGCGGATCGGCGGGCACGGGGCTTCCCGAGTTCCGTTGGCCATGGGAGCCGTCGGATGAATCTCCCACCGAACGATTCGTCGCCACCACCGAGGTGCCGGTGGCGACCGGCCGTAGCAGCTTCCGCCGGTTCCTTGGGCCTGCGGGCGACGGGTTCGTCCCCGGCATCACCCTCGCCACCGACTGGGACGCGAGCCCGCCGGAGCTGCTCTGGCGCCGGCCGGTGGGACTCGGGTGGTCGGGGTTCGTCGTGGCCGAGGGCCTAGCGGTGACCCAAGAGCAAGACGGCGACGAAGAACGCGTCACCTGCTACCAGCTGGATACGGGAGAGCCGGTTTGGTCGCATGGGGAAGACGTCCGCTTCAGTGAGGCGATGGGCAGCGACGGGCCACGCTCGACCCCGACGATTGATGGGATCTACGTCTACGCCATGGGCGCGACCGGCCTTTTGAACTGCCTCGAACTCTCGACCGGAGAACCGCTCTGGCGGCGGGACGTCCTCGCGGATCATGGGAATCTCACGTGGGGGAAAAGCAACGCCCCGCTCATCCACGGCGATCTCGTTATCGTGACGGGTGGCGACAACGGGCCGTCAGTGTTGGCCTTCGACAAAATGACCGGAGAACCGGTGTGGGACGCGGAGGGCGCGCCGGCTTCCTACGCGTCGCCGGTGGTGGCGACGCTCGGGGGATTGGAACAGATCGTGGCCGTCAATTCGACGGAGGTCGCCGGCTACGATCCCGCCACCGGGGCTTGCCATTGGAAGTTTGAATGGCCCGGCAGTTTTCCCAAGGCCGCCCAGCCGCTCCCCGTGGGAGATGATCGCGTTCTCGTTTCGGCTAGCTACGCCGTGAAATCGGCACTGTTGGAGATCTCCGGGGGCAGGGAACTTTCCGTCGTCTGGGAGTCGTCGAAGTTTCCCACAAAGTTCAGCTCGGGGCTGGTGCGCGGCGGCTACGCCTACGGTCTCGGGGAGGGACGGATGGTCTGCATCGATCTCGCCGACGGCAGCCGCGTCTGGCGTGGCGATTCCTATGGCTATGGTCAAAATCTATTGGTGGGCGATATCATCCTCGTCCAGGCCGAGCGGGGGCAGGTCGCGCTCGTGGCGGCCGATCCCGAGGAGTTCCGGGAACTGGCCCGGCTCGATGCGCTCAGCGGAAAAACATGGAACCCGCCCGCCCTCGCCGGCGAGTTTCTCCTCGTTCGCAACGCCAGCGAGGCCGCCTGCTACCGCCTTCCACTTGAAGCCAAGTAATCCCTCCCCACCTTTTTACTGCTGACCCAACCACCAACATTCCGATCCACTCTGAAAGCGCTCTTTTTTTCCAACGAATACCCGCCTAACGTCTACGGCGGTGCCGGGGTTCACGTCGATTACCTGACCCGTGAACTCTCGAAGATCTGCCCCGTCGAGGTCCGCTGCTTCGGCGACCAGGACTCCGCGACCGACAACCTCCGCGTCCTCGGCGCCGGGCTCGACAAGACGACGTGGAGCGCGCCCGAGACGCTCCAGTCGGTCTTTGGTGCCCTCCAGCGGGGGCTCGATTTCAACACGCGGAACATCGACGCGGACGTCGTGCACCTCCACACGTGGTACACCCATTTTGCCGGGGTCGTGGCGAAGCTGAATTACGGCATCCCGCTCGTCGTCACCGTGCACTCGCTCGAGCCGCTTCGCCCGTGGAAGCGCGAACAACTCGGGGGCGGCTACGATTTTTCTCTCTGGATCGAGAAGACGGCGATCGAGATGGCCGACGCCGTCATCGCCGTGTCCTCGGAAACGAAAAAAGACATCCACCGGCTCTTCGACGTGCCCGACGAAAAGTGCCCGATCATCTACAACGGGATCGATCCCTCGGAGTACAAGCCGGCTGAGAACCCGGCCGTTTTAGAGCGCTTCGGGATCGATCCGAAGCGGCCCTACGTCCTTTTCGTCGGCCGTATCACCCGGCAGAAAGGAATCGTCTACCTAGCGGAGGCGATCAAGTACATGGATCCCGACTACCAGGTGGTCCTCTGTGCCGGTGCACCCGATACCCCCGCCATCGCCAAAGAGATGGAGGCCGCCGTCGGCAGCGCCAAGGCCGGCCGCGACGGTGTGGTCTGGATCAGCGAAATGGTCGATAACGACACCAAGATCGCCCTCTACTCGCACGCGGCGGTGTTCTGCTGCCCTTCGATCTACGAGCCGTTCGGCATCATCAATCTCGAGGCCATGGCCTGCGAGACCGCCGTGGTTTGTTCCGCGGTCGGCGGGATGACCGAGGTGGTCGTCGACGGCGAGACCGGCTACGTCGTCCCCGTCGAGCAACACAAGGAAAGCCCGTTCACCCCCATCGACCCCGACAAGTTCTCCCGCGACCTCGCCGACCGGATCAACGAGCTGATGCGCAATGAACCCCTGCGTTTCCACATGGGCAAGCAGGGGCGGAAACGCGCCATCGAAACCTTCAGCTGGGCCGCGATCGCCAAGGAGACCCACGCGCTCTACCAGAAGCTCTGCCGGTAGGGCAGGGCTCGAAAAAAAGCCGCCCCCGGGATCCCGGGGACGGCCTGCGAATCCGTTGGCGCGAGCGATCAGGCTTTCGCGTCGGCGTAGCGCTGGGCGACGGCGTTCCAATCGACGATGTTCCAGAAGGCGGCGATGTAGTCGGGGCGCCGGTTCTGGTAGTTGAGGTAGTAGGCGTGCTCCCAGACGTCGAGGCCGAGGATCGGGGTTCCACTCCCGTCCATCAGCGGGCTGTCCTGGTTGGGGGTCGAGGTGACGGCGACGCTGCCGTCCGGTTTCGCGACGAGCCAGGCCCAGCCGGAGCCGAAGCGGTTGGCGGCGGCATCCGCGAACTGCGCTTTGAAGGCGTCGAACGAACCGCAGGCGGCGTCGATGGCCGCGGCGAGATCGCCGCTTGGTGCGCCGCCGCCGGTCGGGCTGAGCACCGTCCAGAAGAGGCTGTGGTTCGCGTGCCCCCCGCCGTTGTTGCGCACGGCTCCGCGCTTGTCGGCCGGCACCGCGTCGAGGTCGGCGATGAGTTCTTCGATCGGTTTGTCGGCGAGATCGCTACCCTCGAGCGCCGCGTTCACCTTCGTGATGTAAGCATTGTGGTGCTTGTCGTGGTGGATTTCCATCGTCTTCGCGTCGATATGGGGCTCGAGCGCGTTGTTCGCATACGGGAGATCAGGAAGTGTGTAGGCCATAAGATTATGTGTTTCGATTTTTCGGATGGATTGCTCTGGTCGAGCGCGCATAAGCCGTTACGCGTGCTCTCGCCTCATAGATGATAATATCGCGGCGGGCAAGCCCTTATGGATCGGAGAGGGGGAGCTTGCGCTGGGGCGGATCGGATGGATCGTGCCCGCCCGCATGCCGATCACCGAACCGAGCCCCCAGGGCGACATCCTATTCGCCTTCCTGAGCATCCTGCTCGAGGGGGCGCCCTACATCCTGCTGGGGACGCTCATCTCCGGTTTCATCGATGCCTTCCTGCCCGGGAACCTCCTCGAGCGGCTCCTCCCGAAAAACCGCACGCTTGCCGTGCTGGTGAGCGGCTTGCTCGGGGGCATCTTTCCCGTCTGCGAGTGCGCCATCGTCCCGGTCATCCGGAGGCTCGTCCGCAAGGGGCTCCCCGTCTCCTGCGCCATCACCTACATGCTGAGCGCGCCGATCATCAACCCGATCGTCGTCATCAGCACCCTCTCGGCCTTCGATGGTCAGTCACCGGGCTTCATGACGCTCTCGCGGCTCGCCATGGCCTACATCGTCACCGTCATCATCGGTCTGGCCGTCGGCAAGATGCGGCAGCGATCGGTGCTGAAGGACTCGGTGTCATCGGCCATCGAGAATGGCGGGGGCGGCGAGCACGACCACTCGGCGCTCCCCTTCGAATCGAAGCTCAGCTTGGCCATGCGCACGGCGATGCGGGACTTTCTCGACACCGCGATGTATTTCACTGTGGGGGTACTGATCACCGCCGTCTTCAACACGCAGTTCGATCAGGGGATTCTCAACGACGTGGCCGGGAACGATCTGATGGCGGTGCCCGTGTTGATGGTGCTGGCCTTTATTCTGTCGCTTTGCAGCACGTCGGATGCCTTCATCATCGCTCCGCTCACGGTGTTTTCCCCTGTGGCCAAACTGGCATTCTTGGTCTTCGGGCCGATGATGGATGTGAAGCTCCTTTTCATGTATGCTTCGGTCTTCAAACCGAAGTTCGTCGCCGGGCTGCTCATCGCGGTGGCCTTGCTCATCGCCCTCCTCTGCATCCCCTGGTCGTTCGCCTCCCTCTGATATGGATCGATCCCGCCGCTTCGCCCACTACGTTGGAATCTTCGTGCTCGTCCTCTGGGGGGTAGTGATGGCCTACTTCTACGCCAGCGGCCGGATTAACCGCTACCTGACCTCCGACGCGGCCTTCCGCGAGCAGGCCTTGCTGGCCGGGCTCGGGCTCCTCGTCCTGGCGGCCTTCAACCTCGTGACCGGAACGAGGAAGATTGGCGGTCACGACTGCTGCGGCTGCGGCCACGAGCATGGTGGCCACCACGACGAGCACGAGCACCACCACGAGGGGCACGAGCACCACCACGAGGGGCACGAGCACCACCACGAGGGGCACGAGGAAGCCCCGGCGCACGAGCACCATCACGATCACGGGCACGACCATGAAAGCACCTTCGGCGGCGGGATCGTGGCCGCCTTGATCCTCGTGGTGCCCGTCGGGGCGGCCGCGGTTTTGACGCCGGACGCCTTCAGCGCCAAGGCGATTTCCAACAAGCTGGCGCTGGCGTCGAGCGCCGCGGCCACGGGCGGGGCTCCGGAAGGAGCGGCGCTCAGTCGCCCTGCGGCGACCGTGGCAGCGCCTTCGCCCGCCGCCGCCCCCGAAGGGGATGCCACCCCCGCCCCGACCTACTCGTTCACCATCGAGGACCTGAACCGGATGGTCGAGCGAACCTAGGACGGGGCCTATCTCATCTCGCCGGTCGAACTATTCTACACCGGCGGCGATGCGGAAATCCAATCCGTGCTCGCCGGCCTGCCCGTCCAGTCGACCGGACAGATTCTGCCCGATCCAAAATCGGGGGATGGCGGGGCGGCCAGCAGGCTCCGGCTTTTCCGCCTCTACATCGAGTGTTGTGCGGCCGATGCCCGCCCGATCTCGGTGCCCATCGAGTTCTCCACCAAACTGCCGGAATTCAAGGAGATGGGCTGGTACCAGGTGAACGGGACGATCCGTTTCGACAAGGACGGCGACATCACGAATCCCGTGGTCGAGGACGCCGAGATCGAAGCGGTCGACCCGCCCGAGGATCAGCTGACATTCTAGGGGGGGATCACCGGAAATACGGGCGCTGCGCGAGACGCCCGAGAAACTCGCTCTTGAGCATCCCGTTCCGTTCATCGGGGTCGTCCGACGCGGTGTGAACCCGGTAGGCTTCACCCAAAATCCGCCCGACGCGGTAGCCTCGCAGCACCGGAGGCTCGCCGCGGGACATCTCGGACGCGCTCTCCAGAACCTCGGCACTCTTGCTGAGCAGCCCGCCGCGCCAGTCGTTGAGCGAGACCTCGGGCATCCCAACGTCGGCCAGGTCCGAGATGATGAGAGCGATGACAGGATCCCCGCCCGTCGTTTCATTCGTCCGCATGCGCTCCGTGAGCTGCCAGAGCACCTTGGGCGTTTCGTGGCGCTGGATCGTCGCGTAGCTGGCTTCGCTGAATCCGGAGGGGAAGCCGAGGGACTGTTGGTGAATGATGGTGTCACCCTCGCGTAGCGAGACCGCGACCGTGGTGCCGAGCAGGTTGATCTCCGGATCGGGCGATGCTGCTCCGACCGCGATCGTGTCGGGCGAGAAGACCAGATCGTAGCCCCCGAATCCGAACCCGAGACCCCAACCGGTGTAGAAATCCATCTCGTCGCTGATAGCGGGGTGGTCGGGACTCCCGAACCGCCGCACGACATTCACTTCGCGCACCGTTTCGCTGCGCTGATGATGCGGTGGGGTGGTCGCCGCCCCGGTAGGTCTCGCCGAGAATGTAACGGGCACCCGCGAATCTCCCGGTCCCCAAGCGGCCGCCGTGACACGATCGAATGTGGCGATGGGAAATTCGATCGCATGGTCGTCCCCTACAACGAGGCGAAGGTTCGGCGACGGGTTCTCGATCCCGCGGACGAAGAGTGTGTAGAGGGTCAGCTCGCCTTGACTGGGTGTCGTGAACCGTTCCGGTCGCTTGCTTACGGTGACCGCGGTGACCTCCCCAGAATCCTCGATGGTGGCGGCGATCCCAAAACTCCAACCGGTTTGTCCATCCAGCCCGTAGACGGGGTCGCGGGCGGTCACATGGAGCGTGTTGACACCCTCGGTGACGGCAACGTCGGTCAGCGTCACCCCGAACGTGGCCCCGAAGGCGAACGGCCGCTCGATGGATCCTCGATCGGCTTTGCTCACTTCCAGCCGTGCCGTCGCCATCGGTTCGTCGTCCCCGTTGACGACGAAGCGCACCTCGTTGATGACGGCGTCGTCGCCGGGCATGCGGTCACAGTGGTCCGAACTTACCGAGCCCTCGATTTGCAGGTCGCACAGAATCTGCTCGTCGACGTAGCGGGGATCGGATATCTCGAACGTGCCAACCGTAATCTCGGGAGAGGGGAGCGAGGGCAGGAGCGGCTCGACGAGTGGCGCGAGCCCTCCGTGGGCAGGGAATCTACTGATCTCGATCCGTAGATTGTCGTAGGTGTCGGACGGAGGGCCGTCAGTCGCCGGGCCTCCGGGCGTGGACACCTCATCTAAAGAGGGGAGCGGTCGCTCGCATCCGACGAGCGCGAAGAAAATGCAAAGTGCGAGAGATCGTTGATGATCGGGAGACACCGGCAAAGGTGTCTCCATCGGCGCGCCATTCAAAGGCTTTCCGGAAGAGAGCCGAAGGTGGGATTTGAACCCACGACCAACGCATTACGAATGCGTTGCTCTACCCCTGAGCTACTCCGGCGTCGAGTCTCCTGCCCGCGGATCGCAGGGTAGGAAGCTACGGTGACTTGGAGGCGGTGCAAGCGGGTTTACTCGACGCCCTCGACATTTTTCAAGGTCGTCGAATTGACGAAGACACCGGTCGAGACGACGGGCGGGACGGCCCCGTGGGGGACGTAGTGGAACACGCGTGCCGGGGGGCGCCCCTCTCCGTCGGACGTGGCAAAAATGCTGATCTCGAGGTGTGGTTCGACGTCCTCCGGGAGCTCGGTCGGCTCGATGGAGGCGCGAAACTTGTTCTCGCCTGGCCGGAGACCTCCGATGATGACGTTCGTCGCGACGGTGTCCTTGGTGGATCCCATGTGCGTACCGCCGTTGATGCTGACGTCGGTCTTGTAGCCGATGGAAACGACCGGGACATGCCCGAGGTAGTCGGGCTTCGGGCAGAATGGCGGGGTGGGGGGAACGGTTCCCGTCAGGGCGTAGGGGGGGGCTCCCAACCACGAGGTATCGCCTTTGCCGATCGCCTCACGGATCTCGGGATTGGCATTCAGGTTGACGAACCCGATGCGGTCGAACCCCCAACCATCCGCGTTCTTGAGGAAATAGACGACGAGCACATTCTCTGGGATCTTGCTGTCGGTGACGCCGAAATCGACCCCGCCGAGGTAGGCGACGAGGGCGGATCCCCCTTTTTCCCGGGCGTCGATGAGGGAAAGCTGCGTCGTCTCCGGCGGGATGACCGGCACTTCGAAAAGCGATTGCGGCCACGGTAGACGCTGGGACACAATGAGATTCCGCGTCATGGCATGCCGGTAGGGCGAGGTGGCCGCATTCCAAGAATTGAAGTCTTGGGACACCATGGCCTGGCGCCAGCGGTTGTAGATGGCGTCGAGTTCCGCACGCAAGGCGCGGTCCGGCGCCGCATCGGTCGCCCCGGCAACGAGGAAGATGAGGAAGCCACACGTAGCGAGAAGGGGAGTGGTCGCCGCCCGGCGGGCACGGCGGTCGATGGTCAGGGGCGGTTTCATGATAGCGGGTCGCCGGAAACTAGCGCGCTGTCTCCGGGGCGACAACCGCCAATGATCCGGGCCGGTGCGCTTGCGGGAAGCGCCGGCCATCGGAAGTTAGTTGCCAAGAACCAAGTCCGTCGCACAATGAGCGGGCACAACGTTCCCTTCCCACCTTCCCCTCGATGACATCCGAACCGTCCACGCGACCAGCTCTCGAGTTCTCGGCGGTTGATCGCAACCGGGCACTGCTGGATAAGGCGCGCCACTTCACCTACAAATCGGTCGGTGACGTCAACCTCGATGCCTACGTCTTCATGCCGGAAGACGCGGAGGGGGGCGCAGCGCGATCACCTACGGGATCGCGGCCGTGTGCCGTCTTCTTTTTCGGGAGCAAATGGGACAATGGGATGGTGAGCCAGTTCGCGCCCCAGGCGGTCTACTTCGCCTCCCGTGGAATGGTCTCGGTCATCGTCGACTACCGCGTGGCAGCCCGCCATCCCGGAGCGACTCCCGAACAGGCGATGGCGGACGCTCGCTCCGCCATGCGCTGGGTGCGCCAAAACGCGGCAGACATGCGGATCGCCCCGGAGAAGATCGTCGGCGTCGGGGCGTCGGCCGGCGCCCATGCGATCTTGGCGGCGGCGCTGATCACCGGCTACGACGAGCCCGATGAGGACGCCAACATTTCTGGGAAGCCGAACGCCCTCGTCCTCTTCAGTCCGGTGGTCGATATCTCCAAGGGCGGTTACGGGCTCGACCGGTTTGGCAGCAGCGTCCTCGCCAAGCGGGCGAACCCGTTGAGGCACGTCCGGAAGGGCGCCCCACCGACCATCGTCTTCCACGGCAAAGCCGACCGCGTCATCCCGTCGAAGGGCATCCGGAGGTTCTGCCGGAAGCTCCGCTGGCGCCGGGTACCCTGCCAGCTGGTCGAGTTCGAAGGGGCGGGGCACGGGTTCTTCAACTTCAACGTGAGCGCCCGCCTTTACGAGGCCACCGTCACGGCAGCGGACCGGTTCCTGGCGGAACACGGCTACCTTGAGCCGAGCACGGACGCGTCGGCGACCAGCCGGTTGAACTAGGTCCTATGCTTCGTCTCCGAGGTAGCGCGACAGGTGTTCCACCAGGAACGAGAGCCTTCCCGTAACGCTCGGCATCCCGAGGAGACGCTGCCGGGCATAGGCATCACGGATGAAGTTGTAGGCGACGAGATCCCCGATCACCTCGGGGTCGCACACCTCGCAAAGGTGCCCGAAGAAGTGGTCGGTCACGTCGAGCGTCCCCGCATCGGTGAGCTTCGAGACGAGATCCACCAGGCTTGATCCGAGCGCGGCGGCTTCTTTCGACTCACCGTCGACCGAGTCCAGAGGGGTGACCTCGGCGATGCGGAACGGGTGCTCTTGGGCATAGGCATTGACGACCACCCGGCCGACGCCCTGGAGTACGAGGTGAGATGTGCCGTCGTCCCGTTTGACGCAGGCCCGGATTAGCCCGGCGGTCGAGTGGAGGAACAGGTCGTTGGCGGTGTCGGGGAGACCCGCGTCCTCCCCGGCGTTCGGCCTCCTCGTGACGATGCAAAACATGCGATCCTCGCGGAGCGCGAACGCGAGCATTTGACGGTAGCGCTCCTCGAAGATGTGGAGCGGGATCAGGGCGTGGGGGAAAAGGTTGCAGGAGGTCAGTACCAGCGCCGGGAGCGTGGCGGGGATCGCCATCTGGGAGCAAGGTGTTTCTGCGAAATCCATAGGATGGGGCGGTTCCGAGAGGATCAGCCTCGGGGGCACCGATCGCGAATAGTTACGGCCACCCCAAGCGATCGGATTTTTCTTTCCTTCCGTGGGATCGTTCGCGCCCCGGCCGGGAAACCCGACAAATTACTTCCCGTGCGATCTTTTGATTGAAAATATTGGGAACCGTGTTTTAATCGCCGCTCCCCAAAGGCTGGGGAGCCGTTGCCAGAGTGGCTCCGGGCATGCTTAGACTTCAGCAAAATGACCGAAACGATTGAATTGACCCAGTACCGGCTCCACGAAAAGGACACCGGCAGTGCGGACGTGCAAGTGGCGAAGCTCACCGAGCGCATCATCCACCTCACCGAGCATATGAACGCGAACCGGAAGGACTTCTCGTCCCGCCGCGGCCTGCTCAAGCTTGTCGCCCGACGCCGCAAGCTCCTCGACTAC
>CAZKYJ010000025.1:0-16579 GCA_964556355.1 uncultured Verrucomicrobiales bacterium
GGGCGAGCGGTAGAACGTTCCCACCATGGGAGAGGTGATGGCCGGGGCGGCAGCGGCCGGTTCCGGGGCGGCGGCCGGGGCCGGGGTCGGGGCGGCGGCGGCGGCGGCGTGAGCCGGGGCGGCGGGTGCCGGAGCAGGCGCGGGGGCCGGCGCGTAGACAGGGCTGTCGGATCCGCGTTTGAGGGCGATCTTGTTGCCCTCCCGGTCGAGTTCGAAGCTGGACAAGCCGAACTTGTCCATGAGCTCGATGATTTGCTTGATTTCCTTGAGGTCCAATGGTCGAGGCGTTCAGGTGAATTTGGCTGATCAGGTCAGGGCGGGGAGAGTTTCTATAGGGCTTACCCTGAATTTATGCAAGGGCGTAGCTATGGGATACGACGCGCGTTTTTGCCTTCTTCGATCAGCTTCCAAAAAGATTTCGATTTCGCGAGAACCTCGTCTTCGTCCTCGCGCCCCGGGAGCTGGGAGCGGAAGAGAAAATCTTGGAAGGTGTTGGCGTGGAGGACGCGGTGGACGAGGACGGATTCCTCGTTGGTGACTTCGAAATAGATCCGGTAGTCCCGCGACCGGTAGCGGTAGAGCGCCTTGCCCCCGCTTTCGAGGCGTCCGAACCGCTCGCTATCGAAATTTTCGAGATCGGCGGGGGTGACCTTGAACTGGGTGAGCAGATCGAGCTGCTCGATGGTGTCGAGCTGCGAGATCTCGGCGGCGCTGATTTCGTTGAAGATGATCTGGAGCACTGGAGGATGGGGGAACGGGAACGACGGAGGAAGAAAAAGCAAGCTAGACGTAGAAGCGGGGGACGCGGGCGGTGATGCCGGTGAAAATTTCCCATGGGATGGTGCCGGCTTTGGCGGCGATCTCGGCGGCCGTGATCTCTTCCGCCCCCTGGCGTCCGATGAGGGTGACCTCGCAACCGGGGTGGACGCCGGGCAGCTCCGAGACGTCGACCATGATCTGGTCCATGGTCACGCGGCCGAGAACTGGGCACCGGCGCCCGCCGATGAGGGCGTGGGCGCCGTTGTTCGATAGGTGGCGCGGGTAGCCGTCGCCGTAGCCGATCCCGATGGTGGCGACGAGGGTCGGCGCGGTGGTGATGAAGTCACGCCCGTAGCTCACGCCGTGGCCGGCGGGCAGCTCCCGGACGAGGGTGACGACCGAGGTGAGTGCCAGCGACGGGACGAGCTTGGCTTGGTGGCCGGGGATCGGCGAAACCCCGTAGAGCATGAGCCCGGGGCGCACGAGGTTGCAGGGGGGCTGGTCGTAGCCGAGCAGCCCGGCGCTGTTGGATAGGTGGCGGTAGCGGAATTCCGGCAGGCGCCTGACGATCTCCCGGTAGGTCGCCATCTGCGCCCGCGTGAAGGCTTCATCCTCGTCCGCCGAAGGGAGGTGGGAGCCGAGGCCCTCAAGGGCGATGTGGGGGAGGGCGCGGAGATGATCGATCGCACCGGCGAGGACCTCCGGGAGAAAGCCGCCGCGTCCCATCCCGGTATCGACCGCAATGTGCACCGGAAGCGGGCCCGCCCCCGCGTTCTTGGCCAGGGCGTCGAAGTGGTTGGCCTCATCGACCGTCGAGAGGCACGGCGTCCAGCGCCGGGCGGCGATCTCTTCCCTCTCGGCCGGATGGGTCGGCCCGAGGAGGTAGACCCGGCCTCCGATCCCAGCCTTCGCGAGGCGGCGTGCCTCGCCGACGTGGGCGACCCCGAGGAAGGTGGCGTCGGCGGCCAGGGCGCGGGCGACGCGGACGAGTCCGTGCCCGTAGGCATCCGCTTTGACGACGGCCATGCACCCGGCCACACCGCTGACCTCGCGCGCGATGGCGAGGTTCTTCCGGATCGCGCCGAGGTCGATCGTAGCGCGGACGCGGTGGGTGGGTTCGGTTTCTTGGGCGACGGGCATTCGCTCGGGAGAGTAGCGTCGTTCCGCCCGGACGGCGACGCAGGATTTATCGGGGTGCGGCTGCAGGGGGGCAGGCCCTGATGGCACCGGTGTGACATCGGGGCGAAACGGGGGAGATGGTATCCAGAACGGACCGTTCCGGTGGTGGCGGGAGCGGGCTGGTGATTTCGATTCGCGGACGCGTCCGTTGGGTGTCTGGTGGGCAGCTTTCGTCGCATGATCTGGTCGCCCGATTTTCCCTTCTCGCCCAAACGCGTCACGGTGGTTTTCTACGGCTGGGTCATCGTGGCGGCCGGGACGGTGGGGATCATTTTCAGTATCCCCGGGCAGACCATGGGCTTCAGCGTGTTCACGGACGTCCTGATCGAGGAACTCGGGCTGACGCGGGTGCAGCTGAGCACCGCCTACTTCATCGGCACGACGCTGAGCGGGTTTTCGCTGCCGTTGCTCGGCCGGGTTTTCGACCGATTGGGTGCGCGGAAGATGGTGGTGTTCTCGGCGTCGGCGACCGGTCTCGTTTTGTTCTACCTGGCGGAGGTCGCGCCGGTGGCGCGGGCGCTCGGCGTCCTGATGGCGCCGGTGGCGGCGTCGTTTTTGGCCATCACACTCGGTTTCTACCTGATGCGGGCATCGGCGCAGGGCGTCCTGACCATGGCGAGCCGCAACATGATCGGGAAGTGGTTCGACTACCACCGGGGGATCGCGCTCGCGGTGAGCGGGGTGGCCACGTCGTTCGCGTTCTCGGTGGCGCCGCGCTTTCTCGACGCCATGATCGAGCGATTCGGCTACGACGGGGCCTGGCGGGTGCTCGGGCTCGTGACCCTCACGATCATGGCCGGGGGCGGCTGGCTCTTCTTTCGCGACAACCCGGAGGAGTGTGGGCTGGTCATGGACGGTCCCGTCCGGGGCGAGCGGAAACGGGCCGCGCACCCCGACTCGCTGACCCACCGCGACTTCACCCGCGCGGAGGCGCTGAAGACCACTGCGTTCTGGACCTTCAACCTCACCTTCGCGTTCTTCGCGATGTTCTCGACGGCGTTCACCTTCCACATCGTCTCGATCGGAGAGCTCGCGGGGCGCGGGCGCACCGAGGTGATCGGCTATTTCGTGCCGATGGCGCTGCTCAGCGTGGCGATGAACGTCTTCTGCGGCTGGGCGAGCGCGCGGACGCGATTGAAGTACCTGCTCGTGTTGATGAACGGGGCAGCGCTGCTCGGGGTTTTCGGCACCATGGCGCTGTCGAGGGGGTGGGGCGCGACCGCCTTCGTCGTCGGGAACGGGGTATGCGGAGGCGCCTTCGGGGCGCTCACGGGCATCGTGTGGCCCCGGTTCTTCGGGCGGGCGCACCTCGGTGCGATCAGCGGGGTCGGGATGAGCGCGATGGTGTTGGCGAGCGCGCTCGGGCCGATCACCTTCGGTGTCTCGCTCGACCGCGGTGGCAGCTACACCCCGGCACTCTGGGCCTCGGCGCTCGTCCCGGCGCTGCTCCTGCTCGCGAGCTTCTGGGCGGACAACCCGCAACGGCGGTTTGAGAAGTCGGGTGGCGAGAGCTAAATCGACGAAGCCATGCTCAGAGTCTACGCCTACAAGAATTGCTCCACCTGCCGGAAAGCCCTCAAGTGGCTCGGCGAAAACGGGGTGGCCCACGAGGTATTGCCGATCCGTGAAACACCGCCGACCGGGGTCGAACTCGCCGCCATGCTGGCCGCCTGCGACGGCGACCGGCGCCGGCTTTTCAATACGTCCGGGCAAGACTATCGTGCGCTCGGGTTGAAAGACACGTTGCCGGAGATGCCGGAAGCGGAGGTCCTGGCGCTGCTCGCCGGGAATGGGAACCTCGTGAAACGGCCGTTCGCAGTGGATTCGAAAGCGGGCGTTCACCTCGTCGGTTTCGACGGGGAGAAGTGGGCGGCAGCCCTGGCCTAGGGATCGGGACTCGCTCGTTTCAGCCGGTAGATCTCGTAGCTGAAATAGGCTTCGAACCCGGGGACGTCGGCCACCTTCTCGAAGATTGTCGGCTCGTCGATCAGCGCCAGGACGTCCGGGTTGCGTTCGGCCGTCTCCGTTCGCCCGCAGAAATAGACGTAGAGCGTTTTCCCGCTCGCCCCTGCTTTCGCCACCAGCGACGCGAGCTCGGCCCGCGTTTCAACGACCTCCACCCGGGGGTCATAGCTCTGTACCTGCCGGTCGCTCACCCCGAAGCTTCCGGTCAGGACTCCGCCGTCGTCGGGGTCGAGGAAATCGTGCGCCCGCCCGCGCACCATCTCGACAACCTGCGCCATCGGCTGGCGCTCGGCGCTGGCCATCTGCGCCCGGGGGGGCGCCGTTAGGTAGCCGTAGCCGAGAACGGTCGCCGCCATGGCGACGCCGCCCGCCCAACCCCGCACCCTGCCCGCGGCGGCGGCCAGCATGGCCAGGCTCAAGGCCAGCGCGGGTGCCGTGTAGAGGAGGTACCAGCCGTACATCTCGGTGTGCCCGATCCCGTTGTGCAGGTAGGCGAGGAGCGCGCCCCCCCAGAGGGCCGCCGCTGCGAGCCTCCCGCCGACGCCCCCCCGGGCGACGAGCAGCGCCGATCCTAACAAAGTCATCACCGGCATCGCGTGGTAGATGGCCGGTGCCGTCCAGGGGCGGGCACGCGCCATCTCGTCGACCCCGGTGCCGAGCGCCACCTCCGGGCGTGCGACCACCGGGGGGACGCCGGCTACCAGGTGGGTCCAGAAGTCGCGCAGCCAGGCCCAGTTCAGCTCCACCGCCCGGATTTCCGCGGAGTGTTTGAGGTAGGCGAGGATCTGGGGGGCCGAGGGGAGCATCAACTGGATGACGACGGCGGCCGAGAGCAGGGTGGCCACCACCCAGCGAGCAGCATCGGGGGAGGTGCACCGTCCGCTGCGCAACCGGTGGACGAGCAGCGCCAGGATGAGCAAGTTGATTCCCGCGGCCACGTACACTGCCGCCGCGAAACTGAGCAAGAAGAGCGCCTGGGCGGCGGCGAGTCCGAGCCACCAGCGCCACCGCCCGGTGTCGAGTGCCCGGAGCGAACAGATCAGCGCCCCCATGATCCCCATCAGCATGGTCGAGTAGCCACGCGCCTCCACCGAGTAGCGGATGTGCCAAGGGGAGAGAGCCATGAGGAGGGCGGCCCCGATCCCCACCAGCGGGCCGCCGAGCATGCCGCCGAAGATCCCCACCAGGGCAATGGTGGCAAAACTTGAGAGCAGTGGAAAAAACCGGAGGGCCGCCTCCGAGTAGTCGGGCTGGGGCGGGTCGTGGATCGCGTCCCACGCCGCCAGGGCGAGCGAGGCCTCCATCGTGTGGGCGATGTGGTTGTTCCCCGTCTTGTTCACAAACAACCGCTCCGCCAGGCTGTGGCCGTCGAAGGCGAGGGTGCCGTTGGTTCCGGCGGGATCGGCACGTTCGTACTCGCCCCAGGTGTAGCGGCGGAACGCGTACTCCTCGTCGTTCCAAAAGCTGTCGTCCATGCGCGGCACTCGCCAGATTCCCGCGACCAGCACGACCGCGCCGAGCGCCGCCCAGAAGTAGGCCGGGAGGCGGGTTCTCCCCGCGGGGAGCCCGTTGCTGGAGGTTCGTGGCGGCTGCGCCCACCAGCCGAAGAGCGCCAAGGGCACTCCTAATATGAAGAGATTGACCAGGGCCGCCCACCAGCCGTAGAGCATCCCGTAGTCCTCCCCCCGCAGCTTTTTCCCGGCGGCCAGGCGTTCCGCCGCGCGCCCCGCCCACGGCGGATCGGCCTGGATGAGAAACGTTGCGGCGGCGGCCACCGCGACGAGCAGGATCGCCCCGGCCACCACGTTTCCTGTTCCCCGACGGGTGACGAAAGCTGAAACTGTCTGCCAGGTGCGCATGCCCCACTAGAGGCGGGAAAGAATCACCGCGCTCAAACCAATTTTTGGAGAATCGCGCGTCGCTCTCAGGGAGCCACGGGTTCGCCCGCATCGGCCGAGGCGATCGCCGCGTGGGCGAACCGCAGCGACAGCAGATTGTCTCTCGCGTTGTTGTGCGGGGGGCGCTTTTCCTCGATGGAGCAGAGCAGTTCCGCCATGGTGCCTTGGAACCCGGAGGTGAACCAGGTCCCGTCGAGCGCGACGGCGGCCGTGCCCTTTCCGGTGGTCAGGGTGATCGACTGCTGGTCGATGGTGCGCCCGGCGGCGTGCAGCGTCCCCCTGTTGCCCGCGATGATCGTCTCGTCCTGTTGGCCGTGGCGCACGTGGGCGTTGAAGATGATCCGTGCCTGGGTGCCGGACGGGTAGATCGCGGAGACGCTCGCCAGCAGCGGCGGACGCAGCGTTTGTCCGGGGGCGCGGCTCGCGGTCGCGTAGACTTTGGTCGGCAGCGCGTTCCCCATAAGATCGGTCACGATATCGAACCAGTGGATGCAGAAGTCGTGCAGGATGAGGTGGCGGATCTCTTCGAACGGGGTGCCTTCCGTCCAGGTGTGGTCCCAGTGGGAGATGAAGTCGAGCGTCGCGAGTTCGCCGAGGAGGCCGGCGCGGACGGCTTCTCGCGCGTAGGCGAAATGCGGGGCCCAGCGCCCGTTCTGGTTGACCGCGAGGGTCACGCCGTTGGCATCGGCGAGATCGCAGAGCCGTGTCCCCTCCGCGATACTTTCGACGAATGGTTTCTGCGAGAGGACGTGCTTGCCCGCGACCAGGGCACTCTCTAGGAGGGGAAGCCGGTCGGCCGGGTGGGGCGTGATATCCAAGACCGCGATCTCATCGCTCTCCAAGATCCGGTCGATACGATCGGTCGCCCACGCTTTTGGGTAGTACTCGCCCGCTTTCTCCTCCGCCTTGGCCAGGGTGCGATCGCATATTGCGGCGACCTCGAAGCCGGCGTCGCGGTAGGCGGAGAGATGGTGGCCGCTGATGCCCCCGGCACCGACGAGGCCGATCTTCGGCGGGTTTTTGGGGACGGGGGGACGGTAGGGGAGGTCGGGGGCGGCGAACGATCGGGTGCCGCCGCGGCCTTGGAGTGCGTAGTCACGTGCCATGGAAATTCGGATCTAAAGGGTGAGCGTTGTCCGCTACGGAACGAGGGGGAGCACTTTCCCTGCCGCGGCCGATGCGCGCGCCGTATCGACGATGCGCTGGCCGATCCGGGACAGCTCGACCGTGAGCGGCCCCGTGAGCGGCTCGCCCGTCTCCAGGGTGTTCAGGACGTGGCTCACCGGGTTTGCGTGGGGGAATTCCAGCTCCGCGGCGGCGACCGTTTCCCCCTCGGGATGGGCTGCGGTCTGGAGGCGGACGGTCGATTCCGTATCGTAGGAGCTTATCGTCCCGGCGCTTCCCTTGACGACGAACCCGCATTTTGGCTGGGGCTGGTGTGTCCACGGATCGGTGAATGTTCCCCAGCGCGTCTCGAACTTCGAGAGGTAGCCTCCCGGGTAGCGGGCGATCACGATACTGTGTTCGTCCACCTCCAGGCCATGTGTTCCGCCGGTCATGCAGGCCACGGCCTCCGGAATTTTCCCGCCGTTGAACCAGGTTCCGATGGTCGTGCCGTAGCCGAGATAGTCTTGCAGTGACCCGCCGCCCTCGGCCACTTTGTAAAACCAGCTCGACGCCTTTTCCTCGGGCGTCGGTTCCTTTTCGATTTTGTCGGCCCCGTGGTAGAGCGGGCCGCGGTTGCCGCCGTAGTAGTGCACCTCCCGCACCTCTCCGATCGCTCCGCCCGCCACGAGTTCATGGGCTTTGGCGTGCGAAGGATACCAGCGCACCGGCCAGTTGATCGCCAGGAGGTGGTCTCCGCCCGCCTCCATCGCGGCGATCATCCGGTCCGCCTCCCCCACGCTCGACGCGAACGGTTTTTCCACGACGATGGCCGTGCCGTAAGGTGCCACTTTCTCGACCCACTCCGCATGGCGCGCCGCCGCGGGACAAAGGATGACCAGATCTGGCTCCGACTTCTCTAGGCAGGCGGCGTAGTCGGTGAAAACGGCGCTATCCGGGAGGCCGAAGTTCTTCTGGGCATCCGCCATCCGCTCGGGCTGCTCGTCGCTGATACCGACGATCTCGGCATGGGGATGGTCGTGGACGAACCGGAGAAGGTCGCCCATATGGAAATGGTCGAAGTTGATTCCGGCAATGCGAAAGGGGTTCATGGGCGGATAGGGTTCCACAGATTTTGGCAGGACCAAGGGAGCGGGCTTCGATCGGCCACCCCGGATCGCCGCTGCGGCCGGGAGGGGCGACGATGGCGCACCTGATGTCCCCGGAGGCCGCCCCCGTTCCACGCATCGGCGATGCCAGGTCGGGAGGCCCTACGACGGCGGGACGAAAGCGGGTTCCCGATAGGTGCCGATCTCCCTCCCAGGATCTGGCGGACGCAGCGAGGAGGCCCCTGCGGGGTTTGCGACGAAGAGTCTCGCCCTCTGGGCACCGGTCACGCCGCGATCCCGGAGCATCGCGGAGAACGTCGTCAGCAAAAAGCCCAGCCCCGGTTCGCCGCCGTGGGCGTGCCAGTAGGTGTGCCGGGCAGCGCTCATCCCGAGCATGATCCTGTCGGGGAACTCGCGGACGAGCCGGGTGATGAGCCCCAGGGTGTGGTTGGGCTGGCCGACCCGCCAGCGGAAGGCGCCGTCGTAACAGACGCGGACGCCGGTGGAGAGGATCTCCCGCTGGTAGGCGATGTCGGGGACCTGGTCGGAATGGCAGATGGTGACCGCGCTGGGGTCGACGCCGCCCGCCCGGAGGGCCCCGATCTGCTGCAGGGCTCCCGCCCCGTGTTTCGTGCGGGCGACGACCGGGGCTCCGGTCACGGCGTGCGCGATGGACGCCGCATGGAACAGCTTGCGCTGATGTTCGGTCAGGCCGATTTTTCCTGCCGCCACCATGATGATCCCGGCGCGGTGTCCAGTTCGCGAGACGAGCGGACCGGCGTAGTCGAAGCGGTCGATCCCGTCTTCGATGTCCGCGATGAAGAGTGCGGCGAGCGCCTCGGCCGAGTAGCGGTGGCTCCAGTGCCCAGCGGGGTAGTCCTCCTCCCAGAGCAGCCCGGTGGGTGCAACGATGTGGACGCCGGAGCGCCGCGAGGCCTCGGCGAGCTTGAGCACATTCCTCCCCGCATCGCAGGGCGTCGACTCGAAGACGCTGCGACCGCCGGCCTCGCGGAAACGCGCGAGCTCGGCGGCGGCGGCATCGACCGAGCCGAGCCGGTAGGGCGGCTGCTTCCACGGTGGCAGCACGGGGTCGATGATGAGGTGCTCGCAGGCGTAGGTCACGCCGAGATCGCCGGCGGCGACATCGCCGAGGACGGTGCGGATGGGGCGGGGGTCGGTCATGGTAGGGCGGGCGCGTCCCCGCTAGAGATCGGCGAAGTAGGGCGCCATGCGGTGGGCGTGTTCGTCGTAGGCGGACTCGAAGAGCTGGGTGGCTTTCTCGTGGCCGACCAGCGCCGTGGCGGTGAGGACTTTCGGCGGGTGGCCGGCCGCGGTCAGGCGCTGGGCGACCTCCGCCTTGATCGCGTTGATCATCAGACAACCGCCCACGGTGGAGCCGGGAGACACCGGGGTGTCGAGCCCTTCGATCGTGACCATCGCATCGCCGACGGGCGCGCCGGTGTCCAGGATGATGTCGGCGAAATCGGTCAGCTTTTTGCCATCGCCGCGCTTCGAGCCGGTGGCTTCGAGGTGGTCCTTGCTCACGAGCGCCGCCACCTTGACGCCGCGCAGCCGGAGCCCCTCGGCGACCTCGACCGGAACGATGTTGCACCCGGACGAGGAGATGACGAGGCCGGAATCGCCGTCCTTGAATGCGAAATTGCGCAAGATTCGCGCCGCGAAGCCGGGGACGTTCTCGAGGAACATGGCCTGGCGTTGCCCGTTCGCTCCGATGACGAGGTTGTGGAAGGTGAGAGAGAGCTCGACGATCGGATTGAACCCGGGAAACGAGCCATAGCGGGGCCACATCTCCTCGATCATGATACGGGAGTGCCCGGAGGCGAAAACATGGACCATCTGACCTCGGAGGATCGTTTCGGCGAAGAGGTCGGCCGTCCGTTCTATCAGTGGAAGCTGTTCGCGGACGCGGGCGATCAGCGACTCGGATCGGTTGAGATAGTCGGTGGCGGGTGACATGGGAGCGGCAGTTCTCAGGGGTTGGATTTCAGGGCGTGGTAGGCGGCACCGTAGGTGCCCGCCCGGTCGCCGAGGGCGGCGAAAGCGATCGGGACACGCTGGCCGTCCGGGCGCCACTCATGGGCGTCCAGGTAGGGGAGGAGGTAGGCCTCGATCTGGCGACGGGCGTTCGCGATGCCGCCGCCGAGGAGGACGGTCTCCGGATCGAGGATGTTGATCAATCCCACGATGGTGGCACCGAGGGCGCGGACGGATTTCTCCCAGACGGCGGTCGCCCCGGGGTCGTCGGCATCGACGGCCTCGATCAGGGCGGCCGTCGAGGGGAACCGGCCGCCGCTGCGGGCGGCGACGGTCTGGTTGCCGATGGCGTCTTCGATCGATCCGGGGCAGGCGACGATGCTGGGGGCGCCATCGGGGTCGAGGCTGCTGTGGCCGATGTGACCGGCACGCCCGAGACGGCCGGTGAGGAGGCGACCTCCGCTGACGATCGCGCCGCCGACGCCGGTGCCCAGCGTGAGCATGACCACGTCATCTTTGTCTCTGGCCGCCCCCTGCCAGATCTCGCCGAGAAGGGCGGCGTGGGCATCGTTGAGAACCGTGCACGCGGGGAGACCGAGATATTCGCGGAAGGGGAAATGTTCGATGCCCGCGAGCTTGTTGGGCATCGAGGTGATCGTCGCGAAATCTGGGGAGGCCAGCCCCGGGGCGCTGATTCCCACGGCACCGGGGGCTGCACCGCCGCAGAGCTCCGCGATGAGCTGACTGATCCCCGCGGCGAAGGCCGGGGTGCCGTCTTCCAGAAACTCGTCCGGGCGGGTCGGCGTCGAGGCGCGCGCCACGGCGGTCTCCCCGTCGAAGGCGGTGGCTTTGATGCGGGTGCCCCCCATATCGATTCCGATCGCGAGCGCCATGGGACTTACTCGGGGAGCCCCTCGGTGACCGACCATCCGCCGTCCACGGCCAGGACCTGGCCGGTGATCCAGGCTCCGGCGGAAGACAGCAGGAGGAGGGCGGCGGCGACGAGGTCGCTGGCGCGCCCGTTGCGCCCGCCCTGCAGCGGTTGCTTGCGGCGGATGAATTCCATGATGGCGCCGTCGGCCGATGCGCGCCCGGACATCGGGGTCTCGACAAGCGCGGGGGCGATGACGTTGGCCCGGATGTTCTCCTGCGCGTAGTAGGAGGCGATGGATTTCGTGAATCCGATGGCGGCGGCCTTGGTGGCGGCGTAGGCGTGGGAGGCGAAGAATCTCGGCGACGGCGCGTAGCCTAACACGCTCCCCATATTGAGGATGGCGCCACCCCTTCCGGCCTCCTGGCAACGGAATTGCCGGACGGCAGCGCGGTTCGAGTAGACGAGCGATTTGAGGTTGAGATCGAGGGTGAACTCCAGTCCATCGTCGGTGAGTTCGTGCAGCGGGCCATCGCCCATCGATCGCCCGCTGCCGCCGGCCACGTGGTAGAGCGCGTCGAGCCCCCCGAACTCGACGGCGGCTTCGGCGACGGCGGTTTCGGCGGTGGCCGGATCGGCCGCATCGCCCCGGACGCCGCGCACCTGGTCCCGTGCCGCGAGCGCCGCTTCGGCCACCTCCATCGACTCCGCCGAGCGGCCGACGATGACGATTTTCGCGCCGCCGGCCACCAGCGCCCGCGCGGCCGATAGGCCGAGGCCGGTCGTGCCGCCCACGACCACGACGCGGAGGCCTTCGACGCTAAATGGGGAGGTGGACATGCCCACGCTTGGTGGCTCTGGGCGGCGGATTCAAGTTGATTGTATCAATTATCAGTGAATCTGATCTGCTTATGGCCAGGCCAAGGAGCGAGCGGATCACGGCGATCAAGGCGGACCTGGTGGCGAAGCTGCAGCACGGCTACTACCGGGCGGGAAACCGGTTCCTGTCGGCGCGGGCCTTGGCTGCCCGCTACGCCGTGAGCTACCAGACCGCGCACGTGTTGCTCCGGGAGCTGGTGGAAGCGGGCATGCTGGTGCGCCGGGCGGCGAGCGGGACTTTCCTGCCCGGGGCCGACGGGGCGCCCGGGGGCGCGCTCCTCGTATTCAACAGCCGGGCGGCCCGTCCCGGAAGCTTCGGGGCGATGCTCCTCGCGGCCCTCGAGGAGGGGCTGAGGGAGAGCGGCACCCGCTTTGAAGTGGTTTTGTTAGAGCCGGATCGGTCGAGGTCGCTCGGATCGGTGGAGCCCTACCCGGTGGTGTGGGACCTGCCGCCCGTGGTGCACCGGCTGGCGGGCGAGCGGCGCTACGGGTTGTTGCTCAACGAGAACCCGCCTCCGGGGATCGCTTCGTCCTACCTCGACAGCGTGGCGAGCGACGACTTTTCCGGCGGGGCGACCGCGGCGGAGCTCCTGGCGGGCGTGCCGAACCCCGTGGTGCTGGGCGGGCCGGAGTCCGATCCGCGCAGCCGGGCACGGGTCGACGGGTTCCGCTCGCTGGTGCCCGAAGCGCCGGTCGTGTGGGCGCCGACGTGGTTCTACGACAGCGGGCTGGCGGCCGCGGGCGAGGTATGGGCGATGCGCCCCGGCGGAATATTCTGTGCGAACGACCGGCTGGCGTCGGCGGTCTTGGCCGCGGGGAGGGATTTGGGGATGAAGCGCGTGCCACTGATCGGGTTCGACGACGCCCCGGTGGCCGCTGAGCAGCGCATCACCACCATCGCCATCCCGGTGCGGGAGATGGTCGAGAGTGCCTGCACGGTGATCGCCCGCCGGATCGCCGGCGATTCCCGGGCGGCCCAGCGGCAGATATTTTCGCTGCGTCCCGTCGTCCGCGATTGACTATTGCGGCTCCGTGGCCTCGAGGGCGATGGTGGTGAACTCCAAGAGCGCGACCTCGAACTCGTTCCAGGCCAGGGTGTCCTCCTTCTGCTCGCTGGTGGCGCGGATGTCGGAGACCAAGGTTTCGATCCGTGCCGGGACCGTCAGCTGGTAGCGGATATTTTGGGCCACCGGCAGGGCGTAGCGCTCGGGTTCGGCGATGACGAGTTCTTGCATCTGCACGGCGGTGGCAGCGATGGCCTCGCGCTTTTCGGCATGCCACTCGGCGGCGAACGCTTTCAGCTCGGCGGGGTCGGTCGTTTCGGCGGCGCGGGCACGGACGTCGCTTTCGAGGAGATCGATCATGGAGCGGAAGTCCTGCCACGGGTCGGGGGCATCGGGTGCCCCGGCGTTCTCGGTTTCCTCAACCGGGGCGGGCGTTTCTGCCGAAACCTCCGGGGCGGTCGCTTCGGGATCGCTGTCGCACGCGGTGAAAAGGGAGAGAAGAAAAATAGATGTTAGGGTAGGGACGGGTCGCATCGCTAGCCAATACTTGCCGGAGCGGCGAAGCTTACAGGAAAATTCGTGGCGGGCGTCCCGGGCGGGAGCGCTTCGATGAGCGTGATCTCGGGGCGGCAGAAGAACCGGGCGTGCGGTCCGATCGTCCCGACCCCGCGATTGACGTAGAGCTGGGCGCCGTCCCGCCGGTAGAGCCCGGCGATGTACTTCTCGCCCAGGTGGGGGACGAGGATTTCCCCGATCCACGGGAGCCGCACCTGGCCGCCGTGGGTGTGGCCCGAGAGCTGGAGCGCGACGCGGGGATCCTGGCGCGCCTCGTCAAAGACATCGGGCTCGTGCATCAGCAAAACCGTCGGCCGTCCCGTGGGCGCGCCCCGCATCGTCCGTGCCAGGTCGGGCTGGCCTCCCCAGGCGGATTCCATCCCGGCGACGGTGACGCCGACCGGCGTGGTCACATGCTCGTTGCGCAGGACGGTGATCCCCTGGTCGCGCAGTGCTTTGCGGCAATGGCCGGGGCCGTTCCAGTGGTCGTGGTTTCCCAGGACGGCGAAGACTCCCAGGGGTGCCCGAAGTTCCCCGAGGATGGGTGCGAGACGGTCGATGGCGCGACCGTCGCTTGTCACGAAGTCGCCGAGGAGGGCGATCATGTCGGGGCGGAGGGCGTTGGTCGTGGCGACGATCTCGGCGAAGAACGCCCCCTCGAAGAGCGGGTCGAAATGGAGATCGCCGAAGGTCGCGATGGTGAACGGCTCCTGGGCCGGGAGGGCGAGGGGGATCCGTTCCACGGCGAGCGCGTGCCTCCCGCGGGTCGCCCCGTAGCCGAGGCATCCGCTGCCGCCGGCCACGCCGAGGGCGAGGGTTCGTTTCATCAGCTGGCGGCGGGTCATGGGTGGAGGACGAGGGCGCGCATTCGTTTCCTGTGAACGGAGAAATCTTCCCAGGATTCGCGCCCGGCGTTCACGCGTTCGGTGTTGCGGATCTCTCCGACGATCCGGCGTGCGTTCTGGATCTCGTTTGGGGAGAACCCCTCGGCGCCCCCCGCGAGATCCACGAGGGTGGGATAGGCCGACGGGCCGAGGGAGGCGAGGTAGCTGGCGTCGATGTAAAGATGGTTCGTGTGGGTGATTTTCCACTCTTTGGCGAGCGCGAAGTTCGTGCGGGCGACGTGCGCCCGCGCGTCCCAAAACTGGAGGCCGAAGACGGCGGCGCAGGTGGCGATGATAACCCCTCCCACGATCCACCCGGTCGAGCGTTGCTTCACGATCCCGATGGCGACGAGCACGAAGCCGACCGCGATCAGGAGCAGCGAAAGGACGAGGTAGAGGCGCAAGAGGCTGAGCCCGTAGCCATCGACATAGATCGAGATCCGGAGGATCACGCTCGAAACGAGAACGAGGTTCTGGGCGATCCAAAGGAGGGCGAGCCCCGTCATCCAAGGGCTTGTCGTAATGGCGCGATCCTGCCGGAAGATCAGGGCGAGAACGATCCCCGCGATGATGGTCGAGGCCACGAGGTTGGCCGTCCCCTCGTGGACGAACTCGGCCAGGGTGAGCTCTTCCGGGAGTGCCGTATTGGCCCAGAGGTAGAGCGCGTCGGCGGTGTTGGCGGCCAAGAAGACGACGTTCACCCCCACCAGCATTGCCCGCGACCGCCAGATGGCGACCCACAGGTCGGCGGGTGGATTCCAAGAGCGTGCCAAGGCGTTCCTCACGGGCCCGAACCACTCGAGCCTCTCGTGTCGCCAGAGCAGGCCGATCGAGCTGCAGGCGACGATCAGAACGAAAGCGATCCGGGCGGGGCCGGGGTATTCGAATTCGTAGATGGCGTCGAGCAGGGCGGTCACGGCGTGGGCAAAGTTGAGCCGGAGGAGCCCGTTGCCGCTGACCACGAGGATGGCGAAGGCCGCGACGAGGGTCGCGGCCGGGAGCGCGACGGCCATCGCCCGCCGGGTGCCTCCGGGGGTGAGGGGGACGCCCTCGTTTTCGGGCCGGTTGCTGCGTGCGGCACGGAAGATGCCGTGGGGGAACCGGAAGGGAGCCAGCCACCCGTTGGCCAGGTACTCGGGGAGAGCCCTCCAATTGACTCGTCCGCGTGCCGCCGCGAACAGGGCGGTGATCAGACAGAGCGAGAGGGAATTGGCGCCCGATGGGCGAATGGCCGCCTGTGCGGCCGTGGCGAGGGCGAGTGCCGCGAGCACGGCCAAGGCATGCCGCCGGGGGCGCAAGCCCGGAGCGCGGTTGCCGAGGGTGGCCGACCAGACGGCGACGGCGAAGAGGGCCCATCCGAGCCCGGGCACGTGGCCAAAAACGAGGATGTTGGCGGCGAGGGCCAAAGCACACGCACCCGCCAGAACGCCGCGGGCGTGCCGGGCGGTTTCGGACGAGATTTCGGGGCGTTGCTCGCCGGTTGCCGTGAGTGAGGCTTCCATGCCCCCACCTCACCATACCCGCGTGAAATATCGGTGAATGCGGCGTGAAACTTCGGAGAATTCACCCTTCGAGCAGCGGCGGGAGCTCGGCGAGCCCCATGATGAAGGCTCCCGCGCCCGCGCGCACCTTCTCGCGATCCGCGTAGCGCCCGAAGCCGACGAAGAGATCGACCGCCGGCTTCGTTTCGAGGTCGCTGACCCCGTCGCCGACCATGACGATCCGTTCCGGGCGGTAGAGGGTGCGGTAGGTCGCGATGACTTCCGTCTTGCCGCCGTTGCGGGTGGTCGGGTAATCGCTCCCGAACCCGCGGTAGCTGCCGTCCTCTTCGAAGGTGAGCGGGACGGCCTCGACGGTGGCGATACCGAGCCGCTCGGCGAGCGGTCGGATGGCTGGGGCGAATCCACCCGAGAGGATGATCGGGGTCCAGCCCGCCTCCTTGGCCGCCGCAATGACCGCGGCCGCGTCGGGCTCGAGGGTTTCGATATAGCGCTGCGCGATCGCCGCGCACTCGTCGCGCGTCGGACGGATGAGGCCGAGCCGCCGCCCGAAGACCTCGTCGATGCCGACGGTGCCGTCCATGGCGGCGTTGGTCAGTTCCGCGACCCGGGCGAGGACCTCCCGCGAACGGAACCCAGCGAGCTCGTCAATGCCTTCGATGGCGCTGAGGGTCGAGTCGCAGTCGAGGAAAAGAAGCTTCGGCATGGTGCCACCGTCCGTAGCCGAGGCTGGTGGCCGGTCAACCGCCAATTGTCGGTGCGCCCGGCCCATCCGCACCCGGGCATTCGTCGAGGCGATTGGTGGTCCTTCAACGTCCGCACCCCGGCCGATGGCGGGGTGGCGTGGAGCGAGGATGGCTCCCGAGCGGTGTTGATGG
>CAZKYJ010000026.1:0-3870 GCA_964556355.1 uncultured Verrucomicrobiales bacterium
GCTTGGCCAGGCAGATCACCTGCAGGTCGCCGTCCAAGCACGCCTCACAGTCCACGCTGCCTGCCCTCCCCATCCGAACATCGAGCCGTGGCCGACGTCCGGCGAATCCCTCGATGTCGAGCCCGGCGGGTTCTGCCTCATCACGGTGGCACAGGCTTTCCACTGGCTCGATCGCGGGCGTTTCCGGAAGGAGGTGGAGCGGGCGCTGGGCCGCGGCGGGCACCTGGCCGTCCTCTGGAACGAGCGGCTCACCGGCACCTCCCCGTTCCTCACCGAATACGAAGCCCTCCTGAACCGCTATGCGACCGACTACGCGACGGTGAACCACGTCAATGTGACCGAAACGGACATGGTTGCGTTTTTCGCCCCGCACCCAGTGCGCCGGGTGGCGTTTCCCAACGCCCAGGAGTTCGATCTCCCAGGCTTCCTCGGCCGGGTGTTCTCCTCCTCCTACACCCCGGCGCCGGGCCATCCGGAGCACGCCGCTTTCCGGGAGGCGCTCGTCGACCTCTTCGCCCGTTGCGAGGAACGGGGCACCGTGCGGTTCGACTACCGCTGCGTCGTCTATCTCGGTCGCAAGCTATGGTAACCTGACCACGCGTACCCGGTGCGCCTCGCTATCGCCGATCAATAGGTTCCCGTCCTGGTCGACGAAGACGCCGTGGGGGCGGGCGAGGCGACAGGCGGTGGGGGCGCCATCGACCGGCCCGTCGCCCCTGGTCCCGTCGCCCGCGATGAGACGGAGAATGGGTGGCGTCTCTCCCCGGTCGATCATGCGGATGGAATGGCTCTCCGTATCGGCGAGATAGATGTTTCCGTCCGGGCCGACCGCCACCCCCTTGGGACCAGACAACGTGGCCGTCGCCGCCGGGCCACCGTTGCCGGTGAAGCCCTTGTCCCCGCTACCCGCCACGTGGTGGATCGTCCCTTCGCCGAGGTCGAGCCGGTAGACGGCATTCCCCTCGCGGAGGGCGAGCCAGAGGTCGCCGTCCGCATCGAAATCCAGGGCGCGGGGTCCGTTTAGCGGTACGTCCGCGAATTTTGCGCCGTCGGGGGTCGGCCGCCGTTCGCCGTTGCCGGCGAGCGTCTCGATACGTCCGCTGCCGAGATCGACGACGCGGACGCGGTGGTTTTTGATGTCGGCGATGTAGAGGTGCGTCCCGCTGGCATCGAGGGCGATGCTGTGCGGTTCGTGGAGGAGGGCGGACGTCGCCCGCCGCCGGTCGCCGCCGAACCCGGACTTCCCTCCCGTGCCCGCGACCGTTTCGATGGTTCCGGTGCGGGCATCGACCCGGCGCACGACGTGGTTGAGCCGCTCGACGACGAAGAGGTTCCCGGCACCGTCCAACCGGATCTCGTAGGGTTCGTTCATAGCCGCCTCGGTGGCCGGGCCGCCGTCGCCGGCGTAGGCGCGATCGCCGTTGCCCGCGACGGTCGAGATCTTGCCGTCGGCGTCGATTTTGCGGACGCGATGATTGTCGGTATCGCAGAAAACGATCGCGCCGTCGGGGGCGCGGATGACGCCGAACGGGTTGGCGATCGCGGCGGTGTCGGCCGGACCGCCGTCGCCGGCGAAGCCTGGTTTGCCGGTGCCGGCGATGTTTTCGATTGTGGGCGCTCCGTGGGAAACGAGCGCGAGCGTGCTGAGGAGGATGGCGGCCGATTTCATGGTGGGGCGATGGCGGCGGTTCACGCGAGTACCGTGCTGATTTCTGTTTTCACCGAGTTGGCGAGGAAGCACTCCTCGTGCGCCTTGTGGTGGAGTTCCGCGAGTGTCTCCGGCGCTACCGCGATGCCCTCAGCGAACACCGTGACCGGGTGGAGCTCCACCCGGGCGAGCACCGGCTTCCCCGAGGCCGGGTCTTTCTCGAGATGCCCCACGGCGCGGTCCTCGTAGCTCTCAAGCGTGAGCTTCTGCAACGAACAATAGGCGAGGAAGGTGAGCATGTGGCAGCTGGAGAGCGCCCCGACGAACATCTGCTCCGGGTCGGCGAGCTCTGCGGTACCAAGATACTCGGCGGCGGCAGACGTCCGGACGGTGACTCCGTGGCCGAAGTCGAGATCGTGGTCCCGAGAGTAGTTCTTGTAGCCGAAATCGGCGCCGTTGCGACGCCAGGTGAGGGAGACGTTGTGGGCGGACATAGACCAGATGATTGCCGAGGATCGCGCCGGTGAAAATCGGGAATGTGAATTCCTTTGTCGGGGCCGGAGCGCGTTGGAACGCTGACGCGGCACCGGGCAGCTCGACCGAATCGCGCGTTCTCTCCTGGCGGGATCTTTGAAGCTCTCGTCCGGATCTGCTACCGGTTGCGGATGAGGAAATCCGGATCGCCGGGAAATCCGGGGTCGCCGGGAAACCTCGGGTCGGGACCCGTCGTGATGGGCGCGGCGCCGGTCGGGTCGGGGAGATTGAGAGCCGGATTCGTTTCCTGATCAGGTTCTTCGGGAAGCGGGGCACCAGCTTCTCCGGGCACCGCCACGGGTAGCTGCAGCCCGCGATTTTCCCCGGCATGTGGGGGTCGATCCAGCGCGGGCTCCACGGCCGATGCCGGGTGGCGTTCGAGCAGGCCGGCGGCGATGGCGGCGGCCTCGGGATCTGTTTCCACGATGCCCTCGATATAGCCGCCGACCGCGGCGTCCCAAAGCACGGGAGGCAGTGGAGCCGGGCGGCCCGCCGCCGTGTCCGCATTCCGCGCGATCCAGCCGACGGCGGCGACCGGATCGCTCGCGCCCCATGCGGAGGTCAGCGTTTCAAGGGCGGCGCGCCGCTCGCCCCGCCCGGTGGCCGGTAGGCGGACGATGGTGTCAGCCGTCCGGGCAATCCCATTTTCTGCGACCATCCCGGCCACCATCGCGGGAATCCCGCGGGTAGCGGGAGGCGGCGGTGAGGCGGGAGCGGGGGCGCCTCCCTCCACGCCCGGAAGTACCACCGGCACCTCCCGTTCGGGGAGGCGAACAGCCGCGGGCGCGACGTGAGCTTCGGCGACTGCCAGGGCGGGGGGATCCGAGACGCCGGAGCGCTTGCCGGAAGTCAGCACGAGAGCCGTCGTGCCCGTGGCGACTACCACTAACATTGATCCCAATTTGGTATCGTTCATCTCACTACCGATACCCGGAGAAACCGATCGCGGTTGCGGGAAATGAAGCGCGCTCGGGTCGGTCCGGCCGGCTGGCGCCGCGGCTTGGTAGGCATCGTTCACGACGGTCCTTCAATAACTTTACGACAGCGTAACCGATGCGCGGGCAGCGGTGTAGCGACCTTGGAAGGAAGTCGGCAAGGCATCCTCGGAATCCCCCAGAAAGGAACGCAACCAACGTCATCCCCATGAAGCTAGAACACCTCGCAATCGCCGCCGCCATCGGCGTGCCCGCGCTGCCCATCGCCTCCGCCAACCACATCGATTTCCTGAGCGACGGCGCATTCGGGCCTCTCACCGCCGATTCCGCCGGGATCGCCAGTCAGAACGCTACCCAGACCGGAGCTGGCGGGAACATTATCGGATCCGAGCGCGAGGTGACACTGAGCGCCGATCTTGGAACGCTCACCGCCAACCTCGGAGGACCCACGGGGGCCGGCGCGGTCGGCCCCAATGACACCAACATCCTCGGTGTCGCGGCCGATATGGACGGAATTGGGACTCTCGACCTGCTCTACAACGGTCTGGGCGCGGCGGGTATCAACGGCGGCGGGATGCCGCCCGGTGCCGACTTCGATACGATGTGGAACTCGATCGCCGTAAACTTGGGCTCCGTGTCCCCCGGTGGATCACTCGATCTCACCCTCACCGTGACCGATGCCGACGGAGGAACGGGAACCCACGTCCTCGGTGGTGCCAACGGTATCACCGGACCCGGGCTCTACTATTTTCC
>CAZKYJ010000026.1:3880-16513 GCA_964556355.1 uncultured Verrucomicrobiales bacterium
GGAACCCGGCTCCGCCCTGCTCATCGGCTTCGGGGCCGCCGGGTTCCTCCTGGTGCGCCGCTGCCGCCCCTAGCCGCGCCGGGCGAGCCCGCCCCCGTCCCGAAACTTGGGATGGGGAACCCAACCGAACTCCCGGCAGAATGTCCCCGCGCCTTCCTAACATGGCGAGAAGATACCCGCTAAGCTCGATCCTTGAGACCGCCACCATCGCCGCAATGATGGCGACGGTCCCCGTGGCTTCGGGGCAGAGGGAGGCATTCGAAGGGTCGCTTCTGGACTACCTCTCGCTCGACGCGGGGGGCGTCACCATCGGCGACGCCGTGTTTTCTGACTTCCGGGTTCTCCCGCGGCAGGAGGGAGCCTCCGGATTCTTCAGCGAGTTCGTCGGGGTGACCCCGCTGTTCGACGATCCGCTCGCCCCGGGGTTCCGGTTCGACATCATGGACTCCGCCACCGCGCCGGACCTGTTTGAGCTGCGGCTCAGCTTCCGGGTCTCCGGCGTCCTGGTCGACCGTGCGTGGCTCTCGCTGACGCCCCAGCTGACCTTCGCCTACCAGAATGGGGGCGTCGATGCGCTGGCCGATCTCACGGCGACCGGCGACCCCGCAAACGCCCTCGGCAGCCTCGTCACCTTCGTCACCTCCGAGACCGCCGATCGCGACGCCTCAAGCGCATTTTTCCCCTTCGAAGACCTCACCGTCGAGTTCGACGCCGTGATCGACGGCGGCGGCGTCGGCCGGCCCGGTGAAACGACCGCGTCGCTGGGCTCGGCGACCCTCCGCTTCGGCCTCGCCCCCACCACCCCGGCTATCAGGAGGGCGGGGCTCGTCGATGCAACCACGTTTTTTATCGAGTTCGTTTCCGCGCCGGTAGCACCCCACGTCGTGACGGCCTCGTCCGATCTCCAGGACGGCTTCCCAGTGAGGGTCGTCCTCTCCGGCGGGGACGGAACGACCGATCAGGGCGGGCGTGCGCGTGTCGAATTCTCCGTCGCCGAGCTTCCCCGTGCCTCCTTCTTCCGTGTCGAACGCGCCATCTAGCCGGTCCCCCACAATCTCCCTAGCTACCGCACAACCCGATCCCAGCAGACCAAAGAGAAATCCACCCAAAAGATCCCATGAACACACAAAAACTGAAATCAGCCGCCGCAATGGCCGGCACCATCCCGCTGGTCGTCTCTACGGCCATGGCGGCCAACCACCGGGAAGCGCCGATCACCGCCCTCGACCACAAGGCGGACATCACGGATGTCTTCGCCTTCCGCAGCTACGACATCGACGGGCCGACCTCCGTCCCCTCCGTCACGATGATCATGTGCGTCGATCCGCTCCTCGAGCCAGGCAACGGGCCGAACTATTTCCCCTTCGATGAGGAGATCCTCTACGAGATCAAAGTCGACAACGACAACGACGCCCAGGCGGACGTGACCTTCCAGTTCCAGTTCACCACCGAGCAGCGGCTGCCCAACGTCTTCACCGTGTTCGCCGGTGTCCCCGGGGGGGCGAGCGCCCCGGCCAACTCGCCGGACAACCTCGAGGGGATGTCGACCGTCGGGAGTCCGGTTGTCCCCGACCGCATCGATAGTTTTGATGATGGCGGTCTCGGTCAGCGCCAGTCCTACAGTGTCACGATGGTCACGGGACCCGGCAACGGGGGCTCGACCCCGGTGGCCGGTGCCGGGCCGCTCTACGCGGTGCCGGCCAATGCAGGTCCCAGGACGATGGATTACGAGGCGCTTTTTTCCGCCGCCACCTACACCGGACTCACCGGTGGAATCTCCACCTTTGCCGGCACCGTCGACGACCCCTTCTGGATCGACCTTGGCGGCGCGTTCGATACCCTGAATATCCGCGCCGGTGCCAGCGGGGTCCCCGGTGTCCTGACGGAGGCCGAAGATATGGCGACGACCAACTTTGCGCCGGACTATGTGGCTGGCTATTCGGTCAACGCGATCGCTATCCAGGTTCCGGTCGCCGCGCTCGTCGCGACCTCTGGCAATGCGGCCATCGACCAGACGCTGGGGATCTGGTGCACCACCTCGCGCCCCCGGGTCACCGTGCGCCGTGCGCCGAACCCGTCCATCAGCTCCGGCACCTTCCGGCAGATCCAGCGGATGGGAAACCCTCTGATCAACGAGCTGATCATCGGAACCGGATCGAAGAATCGTTTCAGCATGTCCCAGCCGGTCGCCGATGGTGATCCCCAGGATGGATTCGGGGCCTTCGTCCTCGATCCGGTGCTCGCCCGGGTGGCCAACGCGCTCTACGGCGGTGCCTTGGGAATCCCGGATGTGCCGCGCACCGACCTGCTCCCGCTGGTGCAGTACATCCCGCCGATTGCCGCCGACAGCTCGACCCCCGGCCCGATCGCGGACCTCCTCCGCTTGAACGTCGCCGTCGAGCCCATCGCCCCGGCGAGCGCGAGCCGCATCGGCTTCCTCGCTGATGGCGTCGGGTTTCCCAACGGCCGCCGGCTCTTCGACGACGTCACCGATATCGCGCTCCGCGTCGTCGTGGGTGGCGTGCTGGCCGGCGGCACCCCGGAAGCCGACGGAGACTACTTCACCGCCGGTCTCAACGACCGCCTCGGTGACGGCGTCAACGTCGATGACGTCGGTTACCGCACCGATTTCCCCTACCTTGGCAGTGCCCGGAGCGGTCGTCTCGTGCCCGGAGGCCAGCCGGATCCGGAAGCGAACTGATCGGCGCGCCCCCGGGCGATCCGTCAAATTTCCCCGAGGGGTGGCAGTTCGGTGCCGCCCCTTTTTGGGTGTTAGGTGTTTCCCATGAAGGCAATCCGAATCCCGATCGTGACGCTGCTCGCCGCCCCGTCTCTCTCCGCGATGGAGGTCCAGACGCCAGCGGAGGTCAAGATCGCCGCCGCCGAGAAACGCATCGCACAAAACCCCGACGGGGCGCAGCCCTATCCGCCGCTCGCCATCGCCCTCGTGGCCCGCGCCCGCGAGACCGCGGATCCGCAATTCTATGCCAAGGCGGGGGAGGCCCTGCACAAGGCGCTCGCGATCGCTCCCGGGGACTACCTCGCGCTCCGCACCGAGATCGCCGTGCTCAACGGGCAACACCGGTTCCGGGAGGCCTTGGCGAAAGCCCGCGCTCTCGGGAAGCAGATGCGCGACGATAGCCTGCTCTACACGCTGCGCTCCGCCGCCGCCGTCGGGGTGGGGGACTACGCCGAAGCCGAGGAGGCCGCGCAGTGGGCAATCGACATGGATCAGGGGGCGAGCACCGCGCTGGTCGGCGCCGCCACTATGCGGGAGCTCTTCGGAGACTTCCAAGGCGCGCTCGATCTCATCCGCCGAGCATTCAATCGCATCGGCCCCAACGAAACCGGTGACCGGGCGTGGCTGCTCACGCGTCTCGGACGGCTCCACCTCTTGGAAAACGAAGGCTCCGCCGCGGAGGAAGCCTTCAAGGGGGCGCTGGCGGCGTTTCCCGGCTACCCGCATGCCGTGCGGGGGCTCGCCGACGTGCGCGCCGCCCAAGGGGATTCCGGCGCCGCGCTCGAACTCTACCGCCAGCACTACACGTTCGTGCCCCATCCGAGAAACCTCTACACGCTGGCCGGTGCGCTCCGCCGGGCGGGGAACGGTGGGGAGGCAGACAGAGCATTCGTCGATTTCGAGCTCGCGGCGGAAGCGATCTCGAAAAATGCCGACAACGCGAACTACGAACTGGCATTCTATTTCGTCGACGTCGCGGGGAGATCCGCCGACGGCCTGAAGATCGCCGAGGCCGAGATGGCGCGTCGTCAGGACGTGCGCACGCGGCACGCCTACGCCTGGGCACTCCATGCCAGCGGAAAGCCGAGAGAGGCGCACGAAGAAATGGGTCTGGCGCTAGCCGTCGGTGTCCGCTACCCGATCATGCAGTACCACGCGGGGATTATCGCCCGCGATGCCGGCGAACCCGCCAAAGCCCGCGAGCACCTGGAGGCGTCGCTGCGACAAGCGCCGCGATCGGAGGTCGCGCCGGCGACCCTCGAGGCGCTGCAGGCGCTCGACAGCAAATAGGAAGAAGGGGGGATTTTTGTGTTGAATAGAATCTCGGGTGGTCACGTCTAAGCGACCATGACCGCGCGCGATCTCCTTGGCTCCGTAGGACTAGTGACCCTCCTAACGGCCGTTCCAGTTCCCGTTTCGTTTGCCCAAGAGTTCGGGGGCGCGCCCACGGAAGTGGCCGGCGAGCAGCCCCCGGTTCTCCCGGTGGCCGATCCGGTGGTGGCCGCCATCCAATACGCGGACCGCGCCGTCGGCCATGTGCACTGCCATGTGGAGACCGATCTCAAGGAAGCGGGCGCGTTTCCCCCCACCGGCCGCGATCTCAATTTTTACCGGGCGCTCTGCACTTTCCGCGAACGCACCCGGGAGCTGCGCACCGCATCCCGGCACGCGGGAATGGGGGGGATCACCGTGCACAACGTCCGCCGGGCCGCTGTCGCCGCCGACCATCTCGAGCGGATCGTTCTCCAGCTCCACCTTCCCAGCGAGGAGGACCAACTCCTCCAAGACGCTTTCGACATGGTCGCCTATCTGCGGGCACAGGTGCGCTGAAGCCGGCCGGTTCTAGCTGACGAGTCCCGGAACGAACTTCCGGAGGCGCTCTTCGGATTCCTCGTCTCCGAAGGTGGCCAGCATGTAGTGGAGCCCATCGTCGCCGACCCAGGCGGCACTGTCCCATTTTCCCGTAGAGACGAACTGCGGCGCGAGCGGGTCGTCCTCCAAGGCCTCGTCGCCGGCGGGCGGCATCCAGACCGACAGGTGGACGATGGCGCCGGATTCCGTCTGGAAGCACATCAGCGCGAGGCTCCCCTCGGGGCCGCTCATGTGCTTGCATCCGATGGCGGGCCGGTCGGCGAGAGCCGCCGGAATGGTATCGGTCCTCCCGGTGATCGCCGCGAACCATGAGCGCGCCTCGTCCGCGGCCGGACGGTTCACATCGAAGGCTTCGGTTTTCGAGACGATGCCATCGAGCAGGGCGAAAGCGTTCTTCTGCCACTGTGGCAGCGAGCTGCTCGCGACCACCTCCATATCGACGTCGTGATCGGAAAGGATGATCGGGGCCACCACGGCGGCGAGGCCGATGCACGCGGCGGAGGCCAAAATGGCGGTCGCGCGGCGGATGCGGGAAGTGGCACGCGGGGCAGCCGAAGCCGGGGAAGCAGCGGGACGGGTACCGGCCAAGATTTTCTCGCGCAGGTCCGACGGAACCGGAATCGTGGCGATGGACTCGGCGAGGCAGGTGTCGAAGGCCCGCGCGCGGGCGAAGTGCGAACCGAGTTCCGGATCCTCGGCGGCCGCCCGAACGGCGGCGTCGATGAGTGGGTCGCCCGCGTCGCTCCCGTTCGGTCGGTACGCGGCGAGCACTAGCTTGTTGTCGAATTCAGGCATCGGTTGGGGAGGAGGAGGGCTTTGGATTGCTGTCCTGCGCAAGGGGAGAGGGCGAAGGCTCGCCGCTTCTTCCCGTAAAAGGAACAATCTTTTTGTCGTCGGGCGGGGTGTCGGCGGCGGCGATGATCTTCCGCAGGTGGTCCTTGCCCCGCGAGAGCCGGGACATCACGGTCCCGATGGGAATATCGAGGATCTTCGCGATCTCTTTGTAGGAGACCTGCTGGAGGTAGAAGAGCATGAGCGGTGCGCGGTAGATGTCGTCGAGCTCGTTGAGCGCTTCGACGACGCTGGCGCCGTCCATGCGGCGCGCGTTCTCGTCCGAGGTCTCGTCCTCCATCGGCGTCTCCACGAAGGGCTCGGCATCCTCGACCGAGGTCATCCTGAGCCCGCGACGTCGCTGTTTGAGGAACTCTCGGTGGAGGGTGGTGAAGAGCCAGGATTTCGCTTTGCTAGCCTCGCGGATCTGGTGGCCTTTTTCGGCAAAAATAAAAAACGTCTGTTGGGTCAGGTCGGCGGCACCATGCGGCTCCTTGCTCAGCGAATACGCGAAGCGGTAGAGCGCCTCGTAGTGCGCATCGACAAGTTGGGAGAATTCTGGGGCTTCCACGGTTTTTGGAAGGTTGTTCGAAGCCGGATTACGGACGGGGTCTGGGGAGGGCGGGCTTTATTCCGCCCTCCCCCCGGTCAAATCAAGGGCGAGTTGCCAGAATCTTGATAGACCGTGCGGCCGCGGGGCGTCATTGTCCGCACGATGAAACTCCTACCCGCCGCCTCCGCCTTCCTCCTCCTTTTTGCCCATGGCCATGCCGCCGACGACATCACGGCGTCGGTCTCCGATGAAGACAAGGCGAAGATCGCCGAGGCCGCGCCAGCGGAGGCCCCCGCCGCACCGCAGTCGGAGCGCAAGATCCTCGTCTTCACCAAGACCGGGGGCTTCCGCCACGGCTCGATTCCCCACGGGGTCTACGCGATGCAGCAGATCGGCGAAAAGAGCGGCGCCTTCAGCACCGAGCATAGCGAAGACCCCGCGGTTTTCACGGAGGAGAACCTGAAGCGCTTCGATGCGATCATGATGCTGAACACCACCGGAGAACCGTTCGACGACGATGCTAGCAAGGCGGCTTTCGAGGGCTTCGTGAAAAGCGGGAAGGGCCTCATCGGCATCCACGCGGCCTCGGACACCTTCTACAAGTGGCCCGAGTACGGCGAGATGATCGGCGGGTACTTCGATGGCCATCCGTGGGGGGCCGGCGACACGGTCGGCATCCATCTCGACGATCCCGACCACGTGTGCAACGAGCCGTTCCACGGGGAGGGGTTCATGATCAAAGACGAGATCTACCAGTACAAGCCCGAACCCTATTCCCGCGAGAAATTGCGCATCCTCTATAGCCTCGATCACGAGACGACCGACATGACCAAAGGTGGGATGAAGCGCGAGGACGGGGACTATGCGGTTTGCTGGGTGCGCAAGTATGGGGACGGGCGCGTCTTCTACTCGAACCTCGGCCATAACGAGAGCACCTACCGGAACGCGGCGGTGCTGGAACATTTCCTCTCCGGGATCCAGTTCGCCCTCGGCGATCTCGAAGGCAACACGACGCCGAGCGGGCCGCTGCCGAAATCCTGAGCCCGATGAGGTGGGCCTGCCTGATCCTCCTCGCGGTGGCGATCTCCGCGCGAGCGGAGCGCCCCAACGTGCTGCTCATCGTCTCTGATGACCTGAGCGCCGGGGCGCTGGGCTGCTACGGGAGCCGGCAGGCCTCGACGCCAAACCTCGATCGGCTGGCGGCGGACGGGGTGCGGTTCTCGCGCGCCTACTGCCAGTTCCCGGTCTGCGGGCCGTCGCGGGCCGCGCTCATGTCGGGGCTCTACCCGCAGCAGAACGGCGTCGTGGGGAACGGGTCGTCGGGCAAGCTCGCCACCACGCTCGGGGGGCGACCGACGCTCGGCGAGCATTTCAAAAATTCGGGCTACTACACGGCGCGGGCGAGCAAGATCTACCACATGCGCGTGCCGGGAGACATCACGGCCGGGGTCGACGGAGACGACCACGCCGCCTCGTGGACGGAGCGCTTCAATTTCCAGGGGGCGGAGTGGATGACTCCCGGCACCCACGAGCACCTGAGCAACGAAAAGTTGAATCGCGACCCGACCAAGCATTACAACCTTGGGTTCGGAACCGCATTTTACGTGGTCAGGGCGGACGGTGACGGCTCGGACCAGCCGGACTACCGGGCGGCGTCAAAGACCATCGAGCTGCTGCAGCAGCACCAGAAGGAACCGTTTTTCATCGCCCTCGGACTCGTGCGTCCGCACGTGCCACTGGTCGCGCCGGCCGATGATTATGGGCCGTTCCCCGTGGAGGAAATGGCGCTCCCCCCCGCACGTCCGAACGATTGGGACGACATCCCTCCGGCGGGGATCACCGGATCATCGAAAGCGCGCGGGCTCGCCGGTCCCGAGACAAAACGCAAGGTGCTCGCGGCCTACTCGGCTTCCGTCACCTTCATGGACGCCCAGGTCGGGAGGGTGCTCGGCGCCCTCGGCGACCTCGGCCTGCGCGACCAGACGATCGTCGTCTTCAAGAGCGACCACGGCTACCACCTCGGCGAACACGATTTCTGGCAAAAAATGAGCCTGCACGAGGAGTCAGCCCGCATCCCGTTGATCATCGACGCTCCGGGCAGGGCGGCGGGCGAGACCGCCGCGCTGGCCGAAGCCATCGACCTCTATCCGACCCTCTGCGAGCTGGCCGGGCTCCCCGTCCCCGGGCACTGCGCAGGCGTCAGCTTGGTGCCGGTGCTCGACGATCCCGGGGCGACCGTCCGGGATTCCGCCTACACCTTCCGCGGGAACGGTGCCCACCTCCTCCGGACGGATCGTTGGGCCTACCTCCGCTACCGTGGCGGGGAGGAAGAACTCTACGACATGGACGCCGATCCCCGTCAGTTCACCAACCTGATCGATACCGCTGGAGCCGCCGGGTTCGCAGCCACGATGCGGCGCCGCGCCGACGCCCGGATCGCGGCGATCACGGATCCGAATTGACCGTTAGGGGGCCGCGGACCGATCCGGCGGACTCCCGATTTGCTCCCGGGCGGATTACGGGGCAGTTTCGCGCGATCTCGTGAATAAACCTGCAGTGGCAACGTCGAAGGAGGAAGAAATTGATGGGCCGGATGACGCCGTGCTCGTCGAACGGAGCCAGTCGGGGGACATGGCGGCCTTCGACGCCCTCGTCACCCGCTATCGAGGAAAGGTTTACGCAATGATTGTCAACATGGTCAGAAACGACGCCGACGCCTGGGATCTCGCCCAGGACGTCTTCGTGAAAGCGTGGAAAGCTCTCCCGAAATTCGAAGCGCGTTCGAGCTTCTTCACCTGGATCTACCGCATCACCTACAACGTGACCTGCGATTTCGTCCGGAGGCGGAAAATCACGGCCGCGGGCGAATTCGACGACACCATCCGGCTCGACTCCGTGGAGTCCGCCGCCCCGACCGCCCCGCGCGCCATCGAAACGCCGTCCGAGCGCATGGCCGGGCAGGAACTCGGCGGCGAGATCGCCGCGGCGCTCGACCAGCTTTCCGAAGACCACCGCGCGGCCATCGTCATGCGGGAGGTCGACGGGATGAAATACGAGGAGATCGCCGAGGCCATGGGCTGCTCCATCGGGACGGTGATGTCCCGTCTCTTTTACGCCAGGAAAAAACTCCAGGAGCTCCTCGCCGACGTGCGCCAGGAGATTTAGTGACACCCCTTCAAATTCTTGTTAGAATCCCAAATACCACCGAGGACCGCAATTATGGACCGAGAAGAAAAGATTACCCGCTGGATCGACGGCGCGCTCACCGATGCCGAGCGCGCGGCGTTCGAGTCCGAACTGGATCACGACCCCGAACTTCGCTCCGAGGTCGAGATGGCGACGCGCCTTGGTGATTCGCTGCGCGCCGGGCTCCGCTCGCCCGCCGAAGACGTTCCCGCGCCGGAACTCTTCAACGCGAAGCTCGCCAATACGATCCGGGATCTCGAGGAGGCGGCGGAAGCCTCCAAGATCGTCCCCTTCTTCCGTGCGCCGTGGCTGGTGGCCGCGGCCGCCTGTGCCGTCGCCGCCTTTGCCCTGTTCGTCCGCCCGGGCGGCGGCGAGCGTACGATGCGCTCGATGGCCTACGTTCCCGATCCGAACGTGACGGCAGACGTCTACTACGACAGCTCGGCCGCCGCCACGGTCATCATGCTCGACGGGCTGGACGAGATCCAGGCCGACCGCGAGGTTCGCCCGTTCTCCGTCGCCAGCCACGAGGCGGGTAAAGACGGGCGGACGGTGTTCTATTCGGACGACGAGGAGCCGCTCTTCGTCATGCTGGCGGGGCGGTCGGGACCCTTCATCCACGAACTTTAGTGATCGCTTTCATCACGGTGCGCACCAGGGCCATCGCCGCTGCTCTCGGCTTCGTCCTCCTCACGCTGGCCGGCACGTCGGCGGCGGACACGGAGGCGCGTGCTTGGGGTGCCCTCGTCTACATCGGACCGGGGGAGGTGGCGGGGCTCGACGAACCGTCGCCGAATTTCGATTTGATCAAGGAGCGCCTGGCGCAGGTTTTCCCCGGCTCCCCGAACGCGACGCTGATCGCCCAGCACACGCAGGAGATCTTCAAGGAGTACGAGAGCTGGGTCGTCCCGTCCAAGGAGCTCTACCTGAAGGTCGACTCGCGGGGCAAAGACGACTCCGGGGGCATGCTCCTCGACATCCAGGTGTGGCGGGACGAGAAGGTGCTCCTGAAAACGGACGCCGTGCTCAGCCACGAGCACCCGCTTTTCGTCGGTGGTCCGAAGTGGCGCGGAGGCCGGCTCGTCTTCGTCGTCATGCTTCTGTAGGCCGGCATCTGGCCTGAGATTCCCTGATGCGAGTCGCCCTCCTCCACTACGCCTACACGCCGGTGATCGGCGGCGTGGAGTTCATCATGGAACAGCACGCCGGCGTATTCGACCGGAGGGGGCACGATGTGAAAGTCGTCTGCGGGGCGGGCGAGCGGCGGGAGCGGCGCACGGTCGATGTGGTCGTGATCCCCGAGCTATCGGTCGGTAGCGAGGCCTGCGCGAAGTCTCAGCGGGTTCTCCACCATCCCGGAGGCGAGCAGCTCCCAGAGTTCACGGGGCTGAAGGACTGGCTCGTTCGGCGGTTGCTCGAAGAGCTTGCCGACCGGGAGGTCGTCTTCGTCCACAACGTCTTTACCATGCACTTCAACCTGGCCGCCACCGCCGCCCTCTGGGAGGTGGCGGAGCGGCTGCGGGGCAAGGTGAGGATCGTCAACTGGGTGCACGATATCGCCGCGATCAACGCGGACTACGTTTTCCCGGACCCGGATGCCTACCCGTGGAGCCTCTGCGGCCACGCACCGCCCCCCCCCGTGGAGACGGTCGTCATCTCGCCGCGCCGCCAACGCGAGTATTCGGAGCTGACCGGGCTCCCGACATCCGCGCTGCCCGTGGTTCCGAACGGCGTCGAGTTCCTCCGTCTGCTCAAGTTGACCGACCACGTTCGGAACCTCGTCCGCCGCCTCGGGCTCCTCTACCTCGATGTCGTGCTCGTGCATCCCGCCCGCATCCTCCGTCGCAAGAACGTCGAGTTCGGCATCCGGCTTCTGGGCGAGCTGAAGTCGCTCGGCCTTCGCTGCGCCTACCTCGTCACCGGGGCTCCCGACCCCCACAACGCGGAGTCGCTCGCCTACGGGGACGAGCTCAAGGCGCTCATCCACCAGTGTGGCGTGGCGGACCAGTTCCAGTTCGTCAGCGAGTATTTTCCGGTCTCCGACGCCGACCTCACGGGGCTCTACCAGATCGCCGACGCCCTTTTCCTGCCCAGCAAGCAGGAGGGGTTCGGTCTCCCGCTCCTGGAGGCGGCGCTTTTCCGCATCCCAACGTTTTGCCCGGCCATCGAGCCCATGCGGTCGATCTTGACCCACAACGTGACGCTTTTCGAACTCGACGAAGACCCCGCCGAGCTGGCCATCAGGCTCATGGCGGTGCTCGGACAAAGCGAGGGGTTCCTGTCGCGCAAGGAAGTCATCAGGAAGTATTCCTGGGATCGCCTTTTCGATCAGGTCATCGAACCGATGATTTCGGGTAATTCATTTAATCAGGGTTGCCCGGGCCAGTCAGCCGTAGACAGTGCCAATGAAACCGCTGCTGCGGGCCACCCAAGCGAATAAGCCGTGAGTATCTACACCAACACCAAAGAAGTCCAGTCCGTCGTCGACGCCAAACATGGGAACGTCTTCGCCTTCATGGGGATGCACAAGATCGATGCCGGGGGGCTCGTCGTCCGCGCGTTCCGTCCCGGTGCCGATGCGCTCACCGTCGTGCGCACCGCCGGCGGCGAGGTGGTCGGCGAGGCGGAGAAAATCCATCCGGACGGGTTTTTCGAACTGGTGATCGAAAAGGAATCCGACCGGTTCGAATACCGGCTCCGCATCGACTACGCCGGCGTGGTGACCGAGGTGCCCGATCCCTACAGCTTCGGGAACATCATCGGTGAGCAGGATGTCTACTACTTCTGCGAGGGGACCCACCGGAGCATCTACAGGGTTCTCGGGGCGCACTGCAGGGAGATCGGTGGCGTGCAAGGCTGCGCCTTTGCCGTCTGGGCACCCAACGCCCAGCGCGTCTCGGTCGTCGGGGATTTCTGCAGCTGGGACGGCCGCGTCTACCCGATGCGCAAGCGCATCGAAGCCGGCGTCTGGGAGATTTTCATCCCCGGTGTGGGCGAGAACGAACACTACAAGTTCGAGATGGTCGGGGCGGGAGGAAACCTTTACCTCAAGAGTGACCCCATGGCTTTCTTCTCGCAGAACGGTAGCCAGACCGCGTCCATCGTCTGGGGGCTCGACAAGTACGAGTGGGGGGACGCCGACTACATGAAGAAACGCCGGGAGGCGGACTACTACCACCGCCCGGTCAGCGTCTACGAGGTGCACCTCGGGTCGTGGGCGCGCCGCCCGGACGAGGGCAACCGCCCGCTCAGCTACCGCGAGCTCGCCGACGAGCTGCTCGACTACGTTTGCGAGATGGGTTTCACGGACATCGAGCTGATGCCCATCTCCGAGTTCCCCTTCGATGGCTCGTGGGGCTACCAGGTTACCGGCTACTTCGCCCCGACCAGCCGCTTCGTACGTAGCTTTTCAGGCTTGCCGGGGGGATGAAACGGGTACCCCAGCACGACG
>CAZKYJ010000027.1:0-15748 GCA_964556355.1 uncultured Verrucomicrobiales bacterium
GTCCGGCACCTGCGCGAGGTTCGCTTTGGTCACCTCGATGAAGTAGCCGAAGACCGCGTTGTATTTGATTTTGAGCGATTTGATCCCGGTGGCCTCGGACTCCTGCACCTGGAGGTCGGCGATCCACTGCTTCCCTTTCGTCGAGGCGTCGCGGAGCTCGTCGAGGGCGGGGAGGAAACCAGCGCGGAAAATGCCGCCCTCCCTGATCGTGGCGGGCGGCTCGTCGGCGAGGGCCGACTCCAACATTTCCACCAGTTCGGGGAAGGTGTGGAGCCGCCCGAGGAGCTCGCCGGCCAGGGGGGTGCCGCCGTGGCCGAGGGCGGTGACGTGGTCGCGGAGCGCCGGCACCTGGGCGAGCGACCGGGCGAGGGCGAGGAGGTCGCGGGCGTTGCCGGACCCCTGGCTGAGCCGCGCGGAGGTACGCTCGATGTCGCGCACCGAGCGCAGCAGCTCCTGGATCTGGCCGAGGAGAAACGGCTGGTCTAACAACGCACCAACCAGATCCTGCCGGGAGGCGAGTTCGCCGAGGTCGCGAATCGGGTGGAGGATCCAAGCCCGCAGCTTCCGCCCCCCCATGGGGGTGGCGGTGCGGTCGAGTGCTTTGAGCAGGGTGTGGGAGGCGTGGCCGCGCGACTCGACGAGGTCGAGGTTCCGCTGGGAGGCGGCGTCGATGAGGACGTGCCGCTCGGGGAAGTCCGGGGCGAGCCGTTTGATGTGATCGACGTTCCGGTGGAGCTGGTGCCTGAGGTAGTTGTAGACGGCACCCGCCGCTCCGAGGGCCGGCGCCATCCCGGCGCAGCCGAACCCGTCGAGCGACTGCACGCCAAAGTGCTCGGTCAGCGCGTGGAGGGCGTGTTCCTGGAGGAAGGTGTAGCCGTCGTAGGCGAGCGCGCCCCCGGGCAGCGAGCGGGCGAGTTCCGAGTCGGCCTGCTCGTCGCTGAAGAGGATCTCGGACGGTGCGATGCGGGCCAGCTCGTCGTCGAGGGCGGGGAGGCTACCGAACTCCGCGATGCGGAACTCCCCGGTGGTAAGGTCGGCGTAGGCCAGGCCGTAGCAGCTGCCGCGCGCGCCTTTTCTCGGACCGGAGAGGACGGCGGCGAGGTAGTTCGGCCGGTCGGAATCGAGGAGGTTGAGGTCGGCGATGGTGCCGGCGCTGATGACCTGCGAGATCTGCCGCTCGACGATCTTACCCGGTTTCGGCTCGGTGGTCTGCTCGGCCAAGGCGACGCGCTTGCCCGCTTTGATCAGCCGACCCATATAGCCCTCGGCCGCGTGGTGGGGCACGCCACACATGGGGATCCCGTTGCGCTTGGTCAGCGCGACATCGAGGATGCCCGAGGCGACTTTGGCGTCCTCGAAGAACATCTCGTAGAAATCGCCGAGCCGGTACATGAGCAAGACATCGTCCGGAAGGGTCTGACGAAGCGAGTGGTACTGCTTCATCATGGGGGTCATTTTTCCTGAAGACGGGGAGTCGGCCATTGCTGGTGCGAGGATAGCGTCCCGGGCGAAAGAATAAAGGGCGAACGGACGGACGATGCGCGGGCCGCCACGAACTTTTCCCGAAACCCGACTGAGGTGGCCCGCGCGATAGCGGGCCGACGTAATGCGGTCGCGTGAGCGAACGCTTCGAAAACGTCGGCTTTGCCGCGACGCGAAAGGGGGCGCAGGCCCGGCTGGCAACCTTCGCCGGGGCGCGGTTGCGGGACTACGCGCGCCAGCGCAACTTCGTGGAGCGCGGGCACGAGAATGTGTCGCGGCTCTCGCCCGCCATCTCGGTGCGGCTGCTCCGCGAACGGGAGGTGGTCGGGGCGGCGCACGGAGCCGAAAAGTTCACCCAGGAGGTCTGCTGGCGGCTCTACTGGAAATCGTGGCTGGAGCTGCGACCCCAGGTGTGGACGCGCTACCGGGAGGCGCTTGATCGGGGGTTTCCTGCAGGGGTGCGGGAGCGGGCGGCAGTGGTCGCCGCGGGGCGCAGCGGGGTGGCGGTGATGGATCACTTCGCCCGCGAGCTGGTGGAAACCGGCTACCTGCACAACCACGTGCGGATGTGGTTCGCCAGCTTCTGGGTGCACGTCGAGCGCCTGCCTTGGGAACTCGGCGCGGCCTTCTTTTTCGACCACCTGATGGACGCGGATGCAGCCTCGAACACCCTCTCGTGGCGCTGGGTGGCGGGCCGCCAGACCCAGGGAAAAACCTACCTCGTCCGGCGGGCGAACATCGAACGCTGCCTCGATCCAGCGATCCTGGAAGACAACCTTGCTGGATTCGGGGAGCTGCCGGGGGACGTGGACGATCCGGAGGCTCCCCCGGGGGCTCCCGAGGAAACGGTCGCGGTAGAGAACTGGCCCAGCGAGATCGGCGACCCCGGAAACACCGCGGGGCTCGTCGTGCATGAGGACGACCTCGCGCCGGAAACCTCCCCGCTGGGAGCCATCCGCCCGCGCGCGGTTTTCATCCTCGAGACCCCAGGGGAACCGGGAGCGCCCAAGGCCACGTTCCGCCGCCGCGCCCGCGGGGACGCGGCGGCGCGCGCGCGCGCGCACTTCGGGTGCCCGGTCGATACGGGCACCGATCTGGACCGGTGGGCCGGAGCTGCCGGGTGCGCCCGGATCGTCGGGCTCGCCCCGTGGGTCGGCGAGGTGCGCGATGCCCTAGCGAGCTGCGGCCGGGAGATCGCGTTCGTCCGGCGGCCGGAGGACGCCGCGCTGGTAGGTCTTGCCACCGGCGGGTTCTTCCCGTTCTGGAAACAGGTGCGCAAATGGGAGCACTTGTCCGATGGCGGGCCGGCGCCCGACGGGGGCGGCAACCCCCGGCCGCGGGCCTGATCGGTTGGACTCGTTCTGCAGCCCCCCTCGGGAAAAACGCTCCCGTGGCTGGCGGTGAACCGCTCTAGCGAACCGCGACCGTTTCCTGGTCGAGGTCGGCCACCCGCGTTCCGTGAACTTGCAACCCCGCGAAATCGGCGTTGGTATCGCCGATGAACGATGACGCCCAGGTCTTCTGGCAGCTCGGGGAAGATGGTCTTGCCAAACTCGTCGGCGACTTCTACGTGCGCGTCCGCGCCGACGACCTTATCGGCCCGATGTATCCGGACAACGATTGGGAGAACGCCGAGCGGCGGCTGCGCGATTTCCTTATCGGGCGCTTCGGGGGCCCCCAGCGCTATATCGAGGAACGGGGGCATCCGCGGCTGCGCATGCGCCACGCCCCCTTCTCCATCGGGGTGGCCGAACGCGACCGGTGGCTGGAGCTGATGGGGGCGGCCATGGACGCCACCGAGGTGCCCGCACCGTCCCGCGCGATCCTCGAGCCGTTCTTCGCGCAGGTGGCCGATTTCATGCGGAACCGCGTGGAAGGCTAGGAACTGCGCCCGGAAACGTCGATACCGGTGGAGGCGCCGTCGGTCTCGCTGGCGACGGTGATCGATGGTGGCGAAATGCTCGAGCTCTGCCCTGTCCTCGCTCCGGCGAAAAAAGCGGAACCGGGCCTCCGCCAGCCCCGCGAAGCCCGTAGCGACCAGCCATACCGTACCTATCCTGGGATCGATCAAAACTGCCGCAGCCCAGCAACATCTGCCGATTCGCATCAACGAAAGACGGATTACTCCGGCAGTGCCCGGTAGACCCGGTGGTCGTACTGCGTCTCGGAGAAGCTGCGGAATACCCGCAGCAGCTCGAACCGATTAGAGTCCTGGAGACGTGCGAGCAGGTCCGGCTGAACTTGGGCGACGAGGTACTCCCGGGAATAGGTCACGAAGAGGGGCTTGTGCTCCTTGCGGGCCGTGGCGAGCACGGCATCGAGGTCGGCCTCGCTCTCCAAGATCGTCAGCATCGGGTCGTAGAGCAGGGCGTCGGTCCACAGGCCGACGGCTACCGTCCGACTGGTGTCGTAGTCCGGGAAGACACCGCCCCGTATCAGGCGGACGACCCCTTTCGGATCCTCTTTTGGCTCGTCGCGGATCGTCGTCCACGCGCCGAGCGCTATCACCACGAAGCCCACCAGCCCGGCCGCCGCCATCGAGCGAGCCGGCCACGTGGAGCCCGAAAGCCCGACCGCCGCCAAGAAGATGATCCCCGGCAGCGCGTAGATCGTGTACCACGAGTGGAGGAACCCGCCGGTGACCATCGTCACCACGGCGGCGATCGGCATCCCGACGAGGGCGGCGATCGCCACCACCGCTGTCGCCGTCGACCGCTTGGCCAAGCGCGCGGTGCCGAGCGCGATACCCGCGAGCCCGATCGTCAGCCAGAGCCAGGCCAGCCCGTTGGCAAGCGGGCCCTGGAGGGTCGCCATGGCGGGAGCTGCGGCGTTGGGCGCATTGTGGTTGACCCACGGAATCCCGAAGGCGAAAAATGCCGCCTGGTCCTCCCACCAAGTCGTGTCGGAGAGCTTCCCGCTGGTGGCGACGTCGTGCACGTTGACGATAAGAAGGGGCAAGCCCGGGAGGTAGACGAGGACGAAGGCGCCTGCTGCCACGAGGTTGGCCACCGCCAGCCGCACCAGGCCGGTGCGCAGCCGCCGCTGACCGAGCAGGGCGATCCCCGCCACGACATTCGCCCCGATGAGTAGGTAGGCCGATCCCGGGAAGGCGGACATCGTCGCCCACTCCAGCGCCGCGAACCCCAGCCACCAGCGCCAGCGCCGCTCCTCGAGCGCCCGGAGCAGGCAGTAGAGGAGGAGCGGAGCGAAAAGGAGCACCAGCCCGTAGCCGCGGCCTTCGGTGCTGAACCGGATGTGCCACGGGTGCAGCGCGCAGAGGAACGCGGCCAGCCCGCCCGCCCACGCGCCCCCGACCCGCCATGCCAGCAACCCGGTCGCCGCGATCCCAGCGATCCCGCCCAGAAGCGCCGGCAAGCGGAACGCGGTCTCGTTGATCTGGCCGTCCGGGGCGTCCGCCAACCCACGCCAGGCATCGTGGCTCAACCGCGCCAACACGCTAAACAAGACCCCGTTGTTTCCCCCGATGTTCCCCCAGACCGTCTCCACCCACGGCACCCGCTCGTAGGGGCGGCCCCCGGTCCCACTCCCGCTGTCGGCGAACTCCCCGTCAACGTAACGTTTGAAGGTGTAGCCCTCGTCGTTGTAGAGGCTCAGGGGCATCCGTGGGGCGCGCAGCGCGAATCCCGCGACCATCGCCATCGCCAGCACCGTCCAAACCAGGCGGCGGCTGGCCTCCGGTGCGGCGCCGGGCACCCGCCGCGGTGCGCCCGCGTCGTCCGGAGCCCACCACCGCGCCGTCAGCCCCAACGCCAAGGCGCCCGCGCCGACCACGAGCCCGCCCCACCAGAGGTAGGTGCGCGCGAAGTCCTCCGTCTTCGTCTTCTTGGCCACCGCCCTCGCACGCTCCGCCTCGGTCGCGAATGTCTTTCCCTGTTCGGCGAACTTCGCCTCGACCTTGACCTCCCGGCGCTCCCGCGCCGTCCGCCACTCGTCGCCCCCGCACGCCACCATGGCCAACAACCCGGCCGCGACGACCGCCAGCACCAGCCCGAAGCGGCGCGCCGGAGGCGCCCCACCCCACACCGCGCCCAACCACCTGCCCCACCGGCCATCGTCTCGCGTCTCGTTCGTGGGCATTTCCGTCCGCGATTCTGGCACCGGTTTCCGGGGAGAGAAAGCGGCAATGCGGCGATGGCCGCCGCGAAGACACCACCGTCCCCGCGTCGATCTCACGGCTGTGCAGCCGCCGTGCGCCCGAACCGGGCGGCCGTGGGGATGGGCACCTCGAACCGGTCCGGAGCAATCGGTGCGTAGCCCACCGATCGCGGCGGTCGCATGGTCATGACACCATGAGCACCGAATCCAGCCTCTACGACCGCGTCGGGGGCGCGGCCACCATCGCCACCCTCGTCGATGCCTTCTACGCTCGCGTCTTCGCCGATCCCGAACTTGCCCCGTTCTTCGAGCACGCGTCGCGCGAGAAACTCGGCACCATGCAAAAAGAGTTCTTCACTGCCGCGCTCGGTGGACCCGCCGCCTACACGGGCAGGCCATTGGCGCACGTCCACCAAGGTCGGGGGATCACCATCAAGCACTTCCAACGGTTCGTCTCCCACCTCTTCCCGACACTCCAAGATATCGGGGTGGGCGAGGACGATTCTTACGAAATCATCTCCCGTATCAACCTCTACGTCGACGAGATCGTCGGAGGCGCCACCGGCGTCGACGGATGATGGCTGGGGGCCGCGGGCACGCCAGCGTTTCCAGCCCCGGTTGACACGTCGCATGAGGGTCAGATACTCAGGGGTCACCACGCTCTCCCAGCCATGAGCTATTTTTCCCCTGCCCGAATCCTTCTGCCGATGCTCGCGATTTCGCTCTTCGCGGTCGGCACCGCGCCGGCGGCGGAGCCGGCGACCTACCAAGGGGTGGATGGGAAACCGGCGGCGCTGCCGGTCGACGCCAAGGCCACGGTCTTGGTTTTCGTGGCGCACGAGTGTCCGATTTCGAACCGCTACGCCCCGGACATCGGGCGGCTGTGGCGGGAGTTTTCGCCCCAGGGCGTGGCGTTCCGGGTGGTTTATGCGGAGTCGGATCTGGCGCTGGAGGTGGCGGCGAAGCACGCGGAGGACTACGCCTACCCGTGCCCGGCGATCCTCGACTCCGACCTCCGGTTGGCGCGGAAGGTGGGGGCGACGGTGACGCCGGAGGCGGCGGTGCTCTCGCCGGACGGGGCGGTGCTCTACCTCGGGCGGATCGATGATATTTATGCGGACTACGGGAAGCGTCGCGCGGCACCAACGACGCACGATTTGCACGATGCCCTCACCGCGGTGCTGGCGGGCGAACCGGTCAAGGTGGCGCGGACGAAGAGCCTCGGATGCTATATCTATTTCGGAGACGCGGCGGCCGAGTGAGGGGTCGGGGAACCGCCCGTCGAGCGACGAATGGTGGCGGCAAGTTCCGGGTGGGGGAGCGCGTATTGGAGCGGAAATGAAATCCCATCGCGTGCCCGTCCTTCTCGCCTCAGCCGCCCTCCTCGGGGCACCCGCCCTGCACGCCGGCCCGGTGCTGGAGAAGGGCGATCGGTTGGCCATCGTGGGGGACTCGATCACCGAGCAGAAGCAGTACAGCAAGTTCATGGAGACCTACCTGCTGGCCTGCACGCCCCAACTGGACGTGCGCGTCTTCCAGTTCGGCTGGGGCGGCGAGCGGGCCCCCGGATTCGCCAACCGCCAAGAAAACGACATGGCGTTCTGGAAACCGGATGTCATCACGACCTGCTTCGGGATGAACGACGGCGAATACCGTGCCTACGACGATCGCATCGGTGAGAATTACGAGAAGGGGATGCGGGAAATCATCGAGCGCTTCAAGAAAGACGGCGCGACCTTCGTGGTCGGCGGTCCGGGGGTGGTCGATAGCGAAACCTTCCGGCAAGAGGAACCGGAGTTCGACAAGGTCTACAACGACAACCTGGCCAAGCTCGACGGGATCGCCCGGAAGCTGGCAGGGGAGAACGGCTTTCCCAACGCCGAGGTCTTCGGGGCGATGATGGAGGCGATGGGCAAGGCCAAAGCCGCGCTGGGCGAGGGCTACCACGTAGCGGGGCGCGATGGCGTCCACCCGTCGGCGAACGGGCAGCTCGTCATGGCCTATGCGTTTCTCAAAGGGCTGGGGCTGGACGGGCAGATCGCCAACATCGCGGTCGATGCGGCCACCGGTAGCGCCGAGGCAAGCGACGGGCACCGGGTGGTCGAGTCGAAGGACGGCGCGGTGGTTTTGGAGAGTACGCGCTACCCGTTCTGTTTCTCCGGCGGGCACGACGATCCGAACGGCACGGCGAGCATCTTGCCATTCGTCCCCTTCAACGAGGATCTGAACCGTTTCATGCTCTCCGTCAGCAACTTGTCCGCGCCCAAGGCGGAGGTGCGCTGGGGCGAAGCGGCGAAGGAATTCTCCCGCGATACATTGGAAAATGGGATCAACCTGGCGGCGGAATTCCCGGACGGACCGTTCCAGCAGCCGTTCGAGGACGTGATGCAGGCGGTGGCCAAGAAGCAGGCGTTCGAAACGCCGATGATCAAGGATCTCATCACCAAATTCCGGGTCTACGAACACCACTTCCCGAACGATCGGGCGGTCGAGCTGGCCACCGCCGTGCTGCGCGACAAGCTGGTCGAGGAGGACGACGCGCGCTACCGCGAGGCGAAGTCGGCGGTCGTGCCGGTGCGGCACACCATCACGGTGACGCCGATCGCCGAGTAGTGACAGATCAAGGCTGCGGTGACGGCCGCGCCGAGAGGCCGGTGTGGAACGGGAACGGGCGGCTCCCTTCCATCACCGTGGTCGTCGCTCCGACAAAGTGCCCCCCGCTATCGAACTTGCGGATGTCGGCACTCCCGGGCGAGACGATGTAGATGAAACCATCCACCAGCGCGATCCCTGCGATGCTGGTAACCTCACCCGCATCATCGACCAGTGTGGTCAGGTCTTGGATATACTCTCCCTCCAGCGAAAACTGGCGCACCCGGGCATCGCCCGGGGCGGTGGTGTAGAAATACTCGCCGTCCCACGCCAGGCCAGTCTGCTGCCGAACCGGGCCGTTCTTATCGCGGAGGAGGGTCACATCGCCGATGAACTGCCCGTCCGCCGCGAAGCGCCGGACCCGGGCGTCGCCCGCCGCAATGGTGTAGAAATACCGGCCGTCCCATTCGACATCAGCGTTGTTGGCAAAGGGGTTTCCACCGTCGGTCAGGAGGGTCGCGTCACCAATGAACCCGCCCGAGGCGACGTCCCAGCGCGTGATGCGGGGGTCGCCGTCGTTCACCATCAGCCATTCCTCCGGTGCGGATGCCCCTCCGGTTTGGCAGAGGAGCGCCCCGCCCAAGCATGCCAGTAACAACGCGTTATTCATAGCTTCAAATAAGCGACCACCGGAGCCGATAGCCGGGGTGGATGATCGTGCCGGCCTAAGGGTTTCTCGAAGTATCGATGGAACGTCAGGTCGCTCTCGGCACCCGATTCGTCAAGCGGATTCTCCCAATAAAATCCCCGGTATATTATTGTTGACGGATCTGAACGAACTCGCGGGTTTCGGAACGCGGGCGGCGATGCTTTGGTTAGAGATGGTGAGGTTCCTACTGAAGGTGATGGGTATCGGGGTGCTGTCCGCCGCAGGGGCGGCGCCCGCGGCGGAGCGCGGACCGAACGTGCTCTTCATCGCGGTGGATGACCTCAGGCCGGAACTCGGGTGCTACGGGGCGGACTATGCGCAGTCGCCGAACATCGACCGTCTCGCGGCATCCGGGATGCGGTTCGCGAACCACTATGTGGCGGTGCCGACGTGCGGTGCGTCGCGCTTCGCGCTGCTGACGGGACGGAGCCCGGCACGGTCGGGGGTGACGGCGAACAACCAGGCGCTCTACGAGGGTGCGACGAAGCTGGTGGCGGACGAACTGCCGGGGGCGCAGTCGCTGCCGGAGCTCTTCCGTCGGTCGGGCTACCGGACGGTGCTGGACGGAAAGATCTCGCACACGGCCGACGGGCGCGTTTACGCCTACGATGGCAGCGGCGACGGCCGCCCGGAGATGCCGCATGCCTGGGACGAATATGCAACGCCGCTCGGGGCATGGAAGAACGGTTGGGGGATCTTTTTCGCCTACCCGGAGGGGGTCGGGCGCGAGGACGGGAGCGGGCACCAAGACCTGATGGATTTCTCGGTGGTCGACGATACCGACCTGCCGGAAGGGCTGCTCGCGCAGACGGCGGTCGCCCGATTGGAATCGTTCGCGGAGTCGGAGGAGCCGTTCTTCATCGGACTCGGGTTCTTCAAGCCGCACCTGCCCTGGGTGGCGCCACGCCAGGACTGGGAAGCCTTCGCCGATGTCGAGATCCCGCCGGTGGCCGACCCGGAGAAGCCGGACTCGCCGTTCTGGCCGAGCAGCGGGGAGTTCTACCGCTACGACGCACCCTACGAAAAAACCCGCCCGCTGGAGCCGGAAGCCGCGCGGCAAGCGCGACGCGCCTACCTGGCCTGCGTGCGCTATATGGATCGTCAGGTCGGAAAAGTGCTCGACGCGCTCGACCGCACCGGCCTGGCCGAGAACACGGTGGTCGTCCTCTGGGGCGACCACGGCTGGCACCTCGGCGAGCAGCAGGTCTGGGGAAAACACGCCCCGTTCGAGCGTGCGCTGCGCTCGCCGCTCATCGTGCGGGCGCCGGGCGTCACGGGGGGCGGCACGGTCTGCCCGACGCCGGTGGAGACAATCGATTTGTATCCGACCCTGGTCGAACTCTGCGCGCCGTCGTTCGCGGAGACGGCGTTTCCCTTGGACGGGAACTCGCTCGTGCCCGCACTACGCGGCGAGACCCCAGACGGCGACGCGGTGGCGGTGAGCTACTGGAGGGGAGCGGTGACGGCGCGCTCGGAACGCTACCGCTTGGTGGGGGAAACGAAAGGCGGCGAGGTGGTCGATCCGCAGCTCTACGATCTCTCGGAGGATGCGGACTCGATGACCGACGTGGCGGCGGAGAACCCCGAAGTGGTCGCGCGATTGGTCGGGGAGATCGGGTCGCGGAGAAGCGGTCCGTAGCGGCCGGGTCCCTACCTGCGGGACGGGGGAACGTCCCCCTCCGCGGTGGCCTTCAAGCTCGGAGGCGCTTCGTGAAGTCGAGGAAGCCTTCAGCTTGAGACCGAAGGCGCTTGATCGAGCCCGCATCGGTGAGTTCGCCATCCTCGGAGAGGAGGTTGTTGACGCCGGCCATGAAGACGCGGTCGGGGAAGATGAAGGCGTTGCGGTAGCCGAAGATAGCCTGCAGTTGCTCGACCGGGCGGAGCGCGCCCCACATGCCGGCGGCGACGCCGCTGAAGGCGACCGGGCGGTGCTCGAAGCTCTCGGGAAACTGGAGCATGTCGATGAAATACTTGAGCACGCCGGGCAGGCTGCCGTTGTACTCCGGGGTGACGATGTGCACGCCGTCGCTGGCCAGGATCGCGTCGTTGAAGGGCGCGAAGGCCGCGGGTTTCTCCGCGTAGGACGAGGGATGAAAGATCTCGGCGGGCAGGTCGGCGAGGTCGAGGATGTCCACGGTCTGCCCGAGCTCCGCATAGAGTTCAGCGATCTTGGTAACGACTTTGCGCGTGTTGCTATCGGGGCGGTTGGTTCCGGCGAGGAGCGTGATTCTCATGCCCGTCCTCTCCGCCGCGTTGCCGGTGGCGTCAAGCCCGAACGTGACCGAATTGCCGGGCTCTCCGTCCGCCCGTCACTCGCCCGGGAGAGCCACGGTAGCGCTGACCGGATAGTGGTCCGAGAGGGCGCGGTCGCCGGGGCGATCGGTGTGGACGGCGGCGGCGAGCGTCTCCACACCCGGCGTCACGAAAACGTAGTCGATCTTGTTCGCACCGGCTTCCGCACTGAACCCGGTGAAGGTGCCGGGCTCGGGGGCACCGGGGTGGGCCGCGCGGAAGGTGTCGGTGAGCGCACCCCGGAGCGCGACGATGGCCGGGTTGTCGGGCGCGGCGTTGAAGTCGCCGGTGAGGACGGCGGGTTCCTCGGGGTGCGCACGCGCGGCCACGCGCTCGAGGACGAGGGCCGCGGCCTGCACGCGGGACGGCTGCGAGCGGTGGTCGAAGTGCGTGTTGTAGTGGTAGAACCGGCGCCCGCTGCGCAGGTCGGTGAAGCGGGCCCAGGTGCAGATGCGGGTGATATCGTTGCCCCAAGATTTCGACCCCGGCACCTCGGGGGTGTCGGAGAGCCAGAAGGTACCCGCGTCCTCGAGCCGGAGCCGGTCTTTGCGGTAGAGGATGGCCGAGAACTCGCCGGACTCTTTCCCGTCATCCCGCCCCACGCCGACGGACGCATGGTGCTCAGAAGCGGCGACAAGGAAGGCGAGCTGGTGGGACTCTGCCTCCTGCAAGCCGACGCTGTCGGCATCGAGTTCCCGCAGGAACGCGGCGGCCAAATCTTTGCGGTTCGGCCAGGCGTTCTCGCCGTCGGAGGGGTTGTCATAGCGGATATTGAAACTGGCGACTTTCAACGGGAGAGCGTCCTCGGCCATGGCGAGGAACGGCGCGGCCAAGCCTGCGACGGCCGCCGCGAGACCCGAAAGGAATGAGGAACCCGGGATAGCCATTCCTTCTAGCGTTGGCGGAGGGCGTTCGAGATGACCTCGGCGCGACCGATGGCGATGGAGGCCTCGTTGAGCGCGATGGCCTCCCGGCGGATGGCGGCGGCGTTCGGGGTGGCCGTTGCCACCTGGAGGCGCTCGGCCTCATCGGAAAAAAAGCGCGCGGCGGCGGCCACCTTCTCCTTCTGGCGCGGGTGGCGGTCGCTCAGGTTTTCGGCCTGGAAGACCGCGCTGGCGGCTCCCTCGAGACGGAGGTCGTGGCGCTTCGCCTGGCCGAGCATCTCGGTGTGCGACTGCTTGAGCGCGCCGGAGATGGCGTCGGTCCGGCGGTACTCGTCGATGATCCCGTCCACGCCGGAAAGAAGGGCGAGCAAATCGCCGTCCGGCACCGGCTTTTCGACGCCGACGTTCAGGCGGGAGAAGGCGGCGGCGCTCATCTGGCTCTTGCCCAGGTCCCAGCGTCCGATCTCCACGGCCGGGGCCGGCCAGATGGCCTTCACCTGGCGGAGCAGGTAGGCGTTCTTCGCGCTCTCGGTGATCTGGTAGGTGCGGCCGCGCGGGATGGCGATGGCTCCCTCGCGGACGAGTTCGGCCACCGGCATGCCGAGGATCGTGCCGTCCAGCGAGTCCTGCTGGCGGTTCCGATAGGCCGCGAGGGCGACGAGGGTCATCTGCAGCTCGGCCGTCTCCGGGCGCTCGAGCGCGGCGGCGAAATCGTTCTGGATCACCGTGCCGTTGGCGAGCTGCTGCGGGATGCGGACATTGAGCTCGGTGGCGATGGCGTAGACCAAGGCGAGAAAGTTCGACCGCTTCTGATCGTCCCAGGCGAGCATACTGGAGTTGATGAAGGCGCGCGCCTCGGCCTCCAGCGCCCCCGGCTCGACCATGTCCACCGGCTCCTGCGCCTCGATCAGCGCGATTTCTTGCGCCCGCCCCTTGCGGTAGGATTCGATCTCAGACTTGGCTTTCGCGGCCTCCTCTTTGAGCGTCGCAAAGAGCGATTCGATCTTCGCCTGGTCGCCCAAGGCAGCGAGACTGCGGGCGGCCAGAGCCGCATGGTCGCGGGCCGCCTCGAGCTCGGCGATCTTCTTGTCGAGCTTCGCCACCTCGGCCTCCGATCGTGCCGCCCGGAGCTGCGCCTCGATCCCCTCGATCTCGGTGAGTACGCTGAGGTCGACGGCGATCTCTTCTTGGCGAAGTTTAGCCGACTCGATCCGCTCGATCAGCGCGGCCTCCACCCGGCGGGCGGCGTCCGGGCTGACCGCAGGCTGGGTAAAGGGTTCCTCGGGATCGACGATGGGTGCGCCGGTGACGATGACCGACGGTTCCGGGGCGGCCGGGGTTTCCAGCGATGGTTCAGCCGGGCCTTCCAGCGACGGTTCGAATAGCGGTGCGTCGTCCTGAGCGACGAGCGGCGCGACGAGGGCGGCGAGGAGTCCGAGGACGGGAGAGAAGTATTTCATGACGTCTGGGGGCGATCTAAGTTCCGCATACAGAAAGACTCGCGGGGGGGACTTCTTTCATCGGGTACGACATTCGCCCGACCCGCGAGGGGCTCGCCCGGCAAACCTCGAGGAGTCGTCCCCGGGAGCGCAGGACGAAGATCCTTGGAATGCGGCGCGTTCACCGCCTCGGTTCGGTGGTGGGCCGGCCGAACCCACACCCGTGCCATGGACGCTAGTTCTTGGCCTCCGCCGGGATGATCGCGTCGATCCCGCAGTCGATAAACTGGCCGCCACCGGTCTGGTGGCAGTGGATGGCGAGCACGTTGGTCCCCTTCTTGAGCGCCGAGGCCGGGATCTCGACGAGTTCGTAGTCGGTAACGTAACCGCCGAGCCAGACGACCTGCTCGCCGTTGAGATAGATGTCCGCGTCTTCGTCGTGGTAGATGCGGAGTCCGACGCGGTCGGGGATGGCGCCGGTGATTTCGAAACTGCGGCGCGCCCAGACATCGGGCGTGTCCCACCGCGTGGCGATATCGGCTCCGGGAGGGTTGCCGGCCCCGAGCCCGCCTTTGCCCGCTTTCCAACCGACGTCGGAGAAACTCGGGGCGGACCAGCCTTCGGCCGGCCTTTCGGTGGTGTAGCGCCAGACGGCGTCGGTTCCGGCGGTTGTGGGAACCAGGGTCTCCGCTTTTGGCGGTACCGGCATGGCCGCCCACCCGGAAGACTTCGTCGAGTCCATGGAGGCGTACTTGCTCCAGATCGCGTCGTCGTAGAGGGCTCGGAGAAAGACGCCGCCCACCACCGGCCGCGCGGTGAAGCCCCGCTTTTTCGCCGAGGATGTGAAGTACCAGTCGGTCATCGGCGAGCGGTCGGGGGTCTCGTGGAGGAATCGGTGCACGGGGTGCACCAGCGCTTGGAAGTCATCCTGCTTCCCGGTCAAGGTGGCCGTCCACAGGATCCAGTCGAGCTTGGTGTAATCCGAACGGTTGTCGAGGGGGAGACCGTACTTGTTCTGAGTCTTCTTGTAGAAGGCCATCTCGGTCTCGAGGACCTCGTCGGGGAACAGTTCGAGGTCGAGGATGCGGTCCCAGACGAGATTGTATTTCTGGCTCCACGTGCCCTCGCGATCGAAGGCCAACCGGAAGTGGTCGCCATCGCGGGCGGCGTCGATCCACTGGGCGGCGTATCTGTGGGCGATCTCCCGGTACTTGGACGCTGCAGCTTCGTCGCCGCGCATTTCGCAGAGGAGGGCGAAGGCGCCGAGCCCGCAGATGGCTTTCGCGCTGAGGTTGACGTTGTGCGCCATGTGGCCGGCGAAGTCGTCGGTACAGAGCTGGTTTTCCGGATCGAAGCCTTTGTCCTGCAGATAGTCGGCCCACTGGCTGAGCTGCTCCCAGTAGAGGCCGGCGAAATCGGCGTTGCCTTCCATCTTGGCCAGGGCGGCGAAAAGGATGAGCAGGTTGCCGCTTTCCTCGACCGGCATCTGGTTCTCCTCGGAGGTCTCGCCGCCACCGTAGCGCTGGCCGTTGGCTTTCGGATATGTCCCCAAGTCGTGCGGTGCGAAGGGGAAACGCCAGCGGTCGGACGCGGCGTACTCCATGAATGGGACGAGAACCGACTTGCTCGCCGTCGGTCCCATGAGCAGGAACTGCGGCATCATCGGGTAAAAGACATCGGAGGTGGCAATGCAGCCATTGGAGTGGTTCTCTTTCGAAAACTGCAGCGGCTGGCCGTTCTGGTCGGCCACGAACTTGCCGGCCGCGAAACACTGGCGGTAGGCCAACGCACAGATCTGCGCGTACTCGATCCCGCCGAGTTCGGTGAGATCGGCCATCAGCGAGTCATCGAACGCGGCGCAACGCTCCATGAGTCCCCGGTACTCGGAGAGGGAGGCCTCCAGCAAGTCCGCGGCTTCCCAGCCGTCCTTTCTCCAGTACGGGCGGAGCTTCTCTTTCATGAATTCGATGGCGTAGATCTGGTCGTAGGCGAGGACGACCGACCGAGACACCGGTGCATTGCCCACTTTGCCAAAGTCGAAAGCGACGGCGGCACCGACTTCGGAAGCGGGTGCGGGAAACGATTTGCTCTCCCCGGCAATGGCTTCGGCCCCTCCCGCGGCGAACGCGCCCTGGAGGTCGGCGGGAGCGGCCAGCGCCAGCGTCGCCGGGTGCTCGGCACCGGCGGCGAGATAGAGATAGCCCCAGTCGATCCGAATATCGTCGCCCGACTTC
>CAZKYJ010000028.1:0-15678 GCA_964556355.1 uncultured Verrucomicrobiales bacterium
AGCCACGTTTGACGGCGTGTTCCCCCAGCACAGTGTCGGGCTTTCCATCGAAGACTACGGGGCGGGCGACCACGCGACCGTCGCTGCCGTGGCCAAGAGCTTTGCCCCGGAGATCTTCGTCACCTCCGCGCACTCGGTCCGCCAGCCGGGCCGGGTGGTCACCTCGCTCCCGGTTCCCATCGCGAATCCCGAAGGCGGGGTCACCATCGGGGTCAACGACGGCATCTCCCTGGTCCCCGACGTGGACAGCGGGCTCATCCCCGTCGGTGCCCGACTGCTCTACACCTTGGACGGCAGCGATCCCGGCTTCAATTCCAGCGGCGCACTTCTGCCCGGAACGTTCCTCCACGCGGGTGGCTTGCTCTATCCCTTCGACCTCGGCGGATTCGCCGTCGATGTGAAATCGCGACTGGTCGGCTCCCCCACCTACCAGGAATGGTTCAACCCGAGTTCTATCCGCACCGATAGCTACAACTACGTCGTCGATCCGTCAGGAACCCTCTGGGCAATCGATACCAAGGTGGGGGGCTCGCTCCTCGAGGTGCGCAATTACAACGTCCCGTCGCGAGGCTACGTCGTCGACTGGGGTCAAATCATGCTCGATAATGGAAGTGGCGTCCCGGTGCCACTCGCCGACCCGACCGACGGAGTGGGCGTCAATGCCATGACCATCACCGGGTCTGGAATCGCCTATTTCGTTCGCAACAACAGTACCGCGTTGAGCGATGGCACGGTGGCCGAGCGCGCCTTGCTTGCGCTCGACATCGCGGCGCTCGGCATCGGGGACACGCCGACGGCGACCGTTGTCGGCGACCTGCAGAGCGGCTTCGACAACGCCGTCATCGGCAACGCGAACGGTGCGGTCAGCGGCCTGGGGATCGATGGCGAAGGGAAGCTGTTTGCCGTCATGCGCCGCGGGGCGGGCATCACGCCAGGAATCTCGGACACGCTGATCAGGATCGATTCGATCGAGCCGGACGCCGGGGGGAATCTGACCCAGGTCGCCCTCATCGGCAACCTGGCCGGGGAGCCCGGGAGATCCACGGAAACGGGCGATATCGCCTTCGCCCCTGACGGCACCCTCTACGTTTCCGACCGCAAAGACGCCGAAGTCTACGTCGTCGATCCCAGCACCGGCACCGTGGAAAGCCTCTACGGAAAACAGGGGGGAACTGAGTATGCCGGCCTCGCCTACAACCCCGGAGGGGCGGGGGACTTCGTCGCCTCGAGCATCAAGGGGTCCACCGGATCGGATACCTTCGCCGGCATCGTTCCGGGAGACGGGAATGACACCATCTTCTTCTCTTACGCCGAACGGGGTGGCTACACCGAGATCGAGGCCATGGGCTTCTTCACCACGGACATCGCCCCGCACGATCCGACACCGACCGGAACGCTCTATGCGGTCGCGGAAGGCAACCGGAACATCTACAAGTTCGATCCCTCGACGGGTACCCACACCATCCTGGCGTCCAACGCTCCTTTCGATCTCAATAGCATCGGCCATGATGTGGACAAGGACATCCTCTACTTCATCGAGGACGTCGATACCAACTTCCGCCTCGGGAAATACACCATCGCCACCGATACCTTCGAGGTAGTCAGCAGCCTCACGACCTCGAGCGATCCCGCCTTCGTCGATCCGATCACGGGAATCTCAACTCCCGCGAGCTACGCCTACACGCCCGCGATCCGGCCCGATAACCTCGTCTTTTGGTGCGACAGCCTCTGGTATATCGCCCCGGGGACCGACGACCTCGTCCGCATCCAGTTCAAGAAGGACGGATCGATCTGGAAGCAGCGGAAAGTGGCCGACATGGGAGACGACCAGGCCCTTTACAACTTCGGCAACGTCGGTGACCTCGCGGCCGACTCCGAGGGGAACATCCTCTTCTCCGACGAGTACGGAACGCTTTACACCTACAACATCCCCTCCCTCAGCGGGCTCGACATCGTCGCGGAGGGCTTCGATCCGCTCTCGGCGATCGTCCTGGATGACGGCGGGTCCTACTTCGGGGTGCGCACGGCCACCGAGGAGAACCACCGGATCTATGCGGTGGACGGGGCGACCGGGATCGCCGCCTTCGCCTCGAATACCACGCCGACCATCCGCTTCTCCGATTTCGCCTATGGCCACGCGGGTAGCGGCAACGACGACATCGTTCCGGCGGACATCAGCGCCCTCGGGCGCTACTCCACCGTGGTGTTCGATGAATACCAGTCGAACGCCGATGTCGGCGGGCACATGTTGATTGGTGGTGATGTGAAAGGCAGCCAGACGTTCAACTACGGATCGGACATCGAGGGCCAGATCCCGGCCTCCGACGTCTTGCTGAAAGTCGGCGGCGAGATCGGCGGGGGGAACCCGATGAACATCAATGCCGGGAGTGTCGAGATCGGGCTGACCCGCAACAACCGTGTCCTCAACATGAATTCGGGCGGCACCATCACCGAAAACGTGCCCTTCGATATCACGGATACCCGCGTCGCCCTCGAGGCGGCTTCCGTCGGCTACTCAGTCCTGGAGCCCAACAGCACCGTGAGTGTCCCCACCAACCAGCCGGGGCAGCTGACCTTCGAATCGGGCGCGGGGGAAGGCGGGGTCGCCATCTTCCATATCGATGGGAACGACGTCTTCAACAACCCCAAGGTCCAGCAGATCGACCTCGACATGAACGGCGCGGTCGCCGCGATCATCAACATTGCTGGAACCGGGAACCTCAACTGGAACCACGGCAGCCTCGTGGGCTATCTGGGATCCAACGAAGCGACGACCACCGTGCTTTGGAACTTCTATGAAGCATCCGTCGTGAACTACAAGGAGAACCGGATGAAAGGGGCGACCCTCGCTCCGTTCAGCTACCTGACCCATCACAACGAGATAGACGGATCGTTCGTCGCCCTCAACGCGTTCTCCAACGGGACGGTCAACCGCCACCTGTTGCAGACCGACCTCTTCCCGGACCCGAGCGGCGTTCCCTACACGGATTTCTGCCTCGATGACGAATACGGCCCGGGGCTCCAGCTCCCGCCCGACGAAACGCCGAAGCCGGGTTCCTATGTGGCCGGCACCTTCTCGCGGGCTGACGGGTCGGGACGGGGGATCGCCCGCCTCAAGAACGACGGGACCCTGGACGATACCTTCAACCCCGGCGTGGGAGCCACCGCGGGCACCGCCGTGCTAGTGATCTTCGAACAGGACGACCAGCGGCTCCTCATCGGTGGCGACTTCGATTCCATGGCGGGCGCCCCGCTCAAAGCGCTGGCCCGCATGGCTGCCGACGGCACCGTCGATTCGAGTTTCGACGCCGCTCTCGAATAGATCATTCCCACAGATTGTTCCTACCGACACCAGGATACAAACCTAACACTACTATGTCTCTATCTCACGTCCTCTTGTCTCGTCGAGGCCCATCTCTGATTTCGGTGATCGTCGCGTGCCTGACGGTTCTCGTCGCCCGCCCGGCCTCGGCCGATCCCGGCCTGTCCATCATTTATGACGTGACCGCACCGGCGGACTTCACGATGGCCGGCATCGGTCTCGATAGCGTGACTGGAGTCGCCAGTATCACCGGCGTTGACATCGGAGGAACGGTCCTCAAGGCCTATCTCTATTGGGGGGGCAAAGGCACGAGCGAATACAGTGAGAGCGGCGAGATCGTCGTCGCCGTAGCGGGAGTCGATAGCCCAGTCGTATCCGCGACCGCCATCGCCTCCGATGATAGCTACATCCACCAGAGCCACTTTATCCACCGGGCCGATATCACCAACCTCCTCACTTCGGTGGTCGCCGGGGACTACGATTTCACCTTCTCCGGTTTCGCCGGGCTCCGCGGGGCGGGGGTGCAGATCGTCTTCACCGATCCCGACATGCCGAACTCGCGCATCCAGATTTTCGGGGGGCTCGACTACCAGTTCATCGGGCGTGGCGCCGACAAGGACGGGGAGGGACCGACCCTCGTCCACAATATCGATTTCTACGCCCCCGCGGTCGATATCGGGATCTTCGCGAACGACGCCTACTACGCTCGCGTGGGTTCGCCCAGATTTGAGGCCCTCTACTACAAGCAGGGGACGGGGAGCCTTTCGTCTTCCTACGGCGCCGGAGAACTCGCCGTGAACGTTGGCGGGGATATCGTCGAGACCGATCCTGACGCGGTGCTCTACGCCGAGAACTTCCTCGAGGGGGTCGATGGGGAAGACTGGGACACCTATATCGCCCATATCAGCCTGGTGCCCGAACTGACCACGACCTTCTCCCTCGACATGCAGTCGACTGACGAAAGCTTTTCCATTCCGACGGTGGCCTTCCGGAGCTTGGCCTATCCGGATTCCGTGATCGGGGAGACCCCGACCGTGCGCTCGACCTTAGAATTTGAAGACGGCCGGATTCTCATCGGCGGATCCTTCGTTAAATCGCACGATAGCCCCCGACGTAACATCGCGAGGCTTCTGCCCGACGGGAGCGTCGACTCGGAGTTCGATCCTGGCTCCGGGTTCAACGGGACGGTCAACGCGGCCGCGGTGCTGCATGACGGCAAGATCCTCGTCGGCGGCGAGTTCAGTTCCTACAACGGAACGCCGGCGTCCCGCCTGGTGCTGCTCAACCCGGACGGCACCCGTGCCTTCCCCCTGGTGAGCCCGGACCAGAACGTGGTCTACTGGGTGGGTGTCCAGCCCGACGGCAAGATCCTCTACGCTGGAAACTTCCGTTCGGTCGGCGGTGGCTACCGACGGATCGGCATCGCCCGCCTCAATGCGGATGGCACGTTGGACGGGTCGTTCACCACCGGCGCCGGCTCCGATGGGGCGGCCATCCGTGACGTCCTTCTCGAGGTCGGGGGCAAGATGCGGATCTCCGGGGACTTCTCCAGCTACGCGGGGACGGCACGGCTCGGGCTCGCCCGGTTGCACCCCGACGGCAGTCTCGACAACGGGTTCCTTCCCGGATATGGACTCAACGGGGGGGCGGGATACCGGATGGCCGTCCAGCGGGACGGTCGCATGCTCGTAGCGGGATCGTTCGCTTCCTACAATGCCGAACCCGCCAACAACCTGGCGAGGGTGCGCTACTACGGTGTCAACGATCCCTCCCTTGGGGCGCACCCGCTCTCCGCCGCCCGGCTGGCCGACGTGGCCGCCGTGGGCAACCGGGACGCCCTCGCTCCGGTCGGGGACGACGACGAAAACGGTGACGCCTACGATCCCGGCTACGGCTACGAGGTCACCTACGTGAAGTCGTCCAATGACGATGCAGAGGAGTTCGCCGGAGGCGTCATGCTCCTCAGCAGCCTCGACCTCGAAATGGCCTATGATGACGGGGTCGCCGAACAGACGGTTGGCATCCGCTTCCAGGTTCCCATCGAGCCAGGGCAGGTGGTCGAGAACGCCTACATCCAGTTCACGGCGGACGCTACGGATGACAACGTCGCCGAGCTGCGGATCCAGGCGGAGAAGACGGAGAACTCCGAGGCATTCACTTCCTACGACAGCAACATCTCGTCGCGCCCGCTCACCGATGCCTACGTCGATTGGGTACCCGATCCGTGGACGGTCGGTGACGCCACCGAGGAGCAGCGCACTCCCGGTCTCAAGGCGATCATCCAGGAGCTGGTGGATCAGCCCGGCTGGCAGAAGAACAACTATGCGGCATTCATCATCTCGGGAACCGGTCTCCGCGAAGCGAAGTCATTCGAGGCAGGGGTGCGGGTCGCGCCCGCGCTGGTCGTCGAGTTCGCCAGAGACGGCCGGGTGAAGAACGGCCTCGAGGTACTCTACGCCTTCGACGAGAATTCTGGCGAGACCATCGAAGATGTCTCCGGAAGCGGTGCTTCGCTCGACCTGACCATCGAGAACGGCAACTTCGAGTGGGGAAGTCACGATATCGATTTCACCGGTGCCAACCGGGCATCCAACCTGACCCCGTCCAACAAGGTGGTCACCGCCTGTCAGACGACCAACGAAATCACTCTCGAAGCGTGGCTGACGCCCGACAACAGCGCCCAAGGGGGGCCGGCGAGGATCCTCACCTACTCGAGTGATGCGAACAACAGGAACTTCACGCTCGCCCAGGAGGGTGGGACGTATATCGCCCGACTGCGGACGACGACCAACGGTGACAACGGGAGCAACGTCATCGCATCCGGTGGGGCGATCAGTACCGCCGGGGAGAGTCACGTGGTCTTCACGCGGACCGCGGGCGGGGTGGCCACGCTCTACTTCAACGGGGTGGCAGTGGATGCCGAAAGCATCGGCGGAGACTTCTCCGGCTGGAACTCCAGCTACGCCTTCGGGATCGGTAATGAATTTGATGCCACCAGCAACTCGACGGCTCGGGACTGGCAGGGGGTCTACCACATGGCGGCGGTCTACTCGCGGGCTCTGACCGCGGCGGAGGTCTCCCAGAACTTCGAGGCGGGGCCGGGGGGGGGCGGTGGCTCCACCAACAGTGCCGCCGGCTCCATCACCTACGAGGCATGGACGGGCGTCCCCGGGACGAGGGTGTCCGATCTCCTCGCGGATCCGGACTACCCGGGGAACCCGGATCTCGAGGACGAACTGACGACTTTCGAGATCCCCTCCAACATTATGAACGAGTACGGCGTCCGGGTGCACGGCTACGTGGTGCCATCGTCCACCGGCAATCACACCTTCTATCTCTCCGGTGACGACGAGTGCTTGCTCTATCTCTCGACGGACTCCAGCCCGGCCAACCTGACGACGACGCCGATTGCTTCGGTCCCCGAGTACTCCGGCGTGCGTGAGTGGTCGAAATATCCATCCCAAGCATCGTCGCCCATCAGCCTCGTCGCGGGGCAGCGCTACTATGTGCGTGCCTTCATGAAGGAGGGCGGCGCCTCGGACCACCTCGCCGTCGCCTGGACGACGCCGGGCAACGCGAGCATCTCGGTTATTCCGGGAGGGAACCTCGCTCCGTGGGACGGGACGGCCACCGGATCCGGTCCGGCTCTCTCGGTCGGAACGATCGGTTACGAGCGCTGGAATGGAATCACCGGCCAGGATGTCGATAGCCTGCGGAACAGCACCCATTTCAAGAATGATCCCCCGGATGTCACCGCCGATCTCACGTCGTTCAGGGCACCCTCCGGCGTCGCCGACAACTACGGCGTCCGCATCCACGGCTATGTGGTGGCCCCGACGACCGGGGACTACCAGTTCTATATCTCCGGGGATGATAACAGCCTTCTCTACCTGTCCCCGAACGCCTCGCCATCCAACGTGTCGGCAGCCCCCATCGCCAGCGTCCCCGGCTACAGCGGTGAACTCGAGTGGAACAAGTTCAGCACCCAGCAGTCGGCCGTCGTCACCCTCCAGGCGGGCGAGCCCTACTACATCAGGGCGTTCATGAAGGAGGGCCCCGGTGCCGACCACCTGGCTGTCGGTTGGACGGGACCGAACATCCCATCGGTCACCGTGATCCCCGGGCAGCATCTCGCCCCGTGGGATGGCGGTATCAGCGAGCAGGCAGAACTGCTCACCCTCGAGGGTGAAGAGGGCGAGATCATCGGCAGCAAGTTCATCATCGGCGTCGACGGTAACGCCAGCGGCAACCAGTACGTCTGGGTTCCCGAAGGCCAGGGCGGAAACGCGAACAAGGACAAAGTGAGATACACGTTCAACGTCGGCACCGCGGGAGTCTTCCGCATTCGCTGTAAGGCTTTCGCCCCCGATGGCGGGAGTGATTCCTTCTACGTGAGCGTCGATGGGGTGCCTACTGGAAAGGGGTACGTCTGGGACGTCGCGGGTAACTCGAGCTACGCCGAGGACTACGTGAACGACCGGGACGGCGGGATCGATCCGCTGCAGGTCACCCTCGGGGTCGGAGCGCACACGGTAGAGATCGCCGTCCGTGAAGACGGCGCCCGCCTCGATACCATCACGCTCGAGCGCCAGTAATCGCCCGGGGCGGATCCTTCCCACCGGGTGGCGCGAGTCACACCTGTGGGACACGGAGGTCGGGCAAGCTCGCGCCTCCGTCGCGCCCGAGGCTGGCTCCGCCCCTCGGGCGGAGACGGCGATGGAGAGCCGGCCGTGAACTGGTCAGTCGACCCCGATGGTCGTCGCGATAGTGTGGGACTTTCCCGGGGCGAGGCTGATGACGTCGCTTCCGGCATTCGCCGCCTCGACGCAGATCATGGTCTTGTAGCCATCGTCCGGCATATCTCCCATTTTCGCTGCACCGCTCGCCCACGGATTCCAGACGACGGTCGTCTGGGAGCCGGATTTCCCGACGCGGATGGTGCGGCCGAGCGCGGCGTCGCGGATGAGGACGACGCCCGTCGTATTCTCGTAGACCCGGTCGGTCGGAGAATCAATAATCACGTCACCCTCTTGCATTTTCTCGGCGTAGCCGTCCATCTTGTCCCGGTAGCTAACCCCGTCCAGGCCCTCGCAGCGCACCTGCCCGATATCTCCCACCGTAAAGTAGGTGTGCAGGGCGGTGGTGACATCGAGGGCCGAGTCCGACCGGTTGGTCGAGGTGAGTTCCAACGAGAGGGTGTTGCCGACGGTGATGGCGAGAACGCATCCGTTTTCGGTGGGCAACGTGAGTTCGAGACGGACGGTCCCCGGGCCGGCGAGGGCCGAGCCGGTCACGTTCCACATCGAGGTGCGGGCGAACCCGTGGGCGGGCTGGGTGCTATCGGTGGGATGGTCGCCGAACCAAGGCCAGCAGATCGGGATGCCCCCCCGGAGTGCCTTCTTCGGATCGAAGACCGCCTCGGAACTCATCCAGATGACGGGCGTCTGCCCGGCCGGGGCGAAAGCGGTCACGTGTCCGCCGTGGAGGCAGATCTCGGCGGTGGCGCGATCGGTGGCGATCTTGGCGAACGGGAAGCCGCCCGGGCCGGTTTCGAAAGTGAGGGCGTCCGGGATTTCAAAGGTGGCGTTGAGATTCTCGATCATGGGGGCAGTATTGGTGGGGTGGGGGCGTTTGCCAAGGGCGGAATAGGCGGCGGATCTTGGGTCGGCCGGACGCGGAGGCCTCCGGAGAGGCCGAAGACGAGGACGACAAAGGTGCCGACGGAGGCTCCCGCGACGACGGTGATGAGCACGAGGACGAGCTGAGGGGCGATGCCGACGAGGCGGTCATCGCTGGCCATCTCGGGGATGAAGGCGATGGCCAGGGTCCCGAGGGTGCCGCCGACGAGGTTCCCGCTGGCGAGACCGAGCGGGTCGGGGATTCTCAGGCGGTCGAAGCCGAGTAGGATCGCGCTGGCGGCCAGGCCGGTCGCGAGGCCGAGACCCGCGCATTGGGGAAAGGTTAGAATATCGGTGCCCGCCGCGGTGACGGCCCAGCCGCCCGCGGCCCCGGCGATCACCTTGGTGGCCAACCTCTTGCGGCTACCGAGGGATCCAAGGGCGAGCGCGCCCGCCGCGCCGCTGCCGATCCCGGTGAAGGTGACCTTGAGGACGGAGGCGACGAAGGCGCCGTCGCTGTCGAGGGTGGACCCGCCGTTGGTGCCGGCGGCAAGGACCAGGAGGAGCGCGCCGCCGAGCGCGAGCCAGGGAAGCCGTGGCGGGACGGTGGTGGGGAGCTCCGCCGGCCGGGCGGTGCCCGGTGCCGCGGCGACACCGCCCGCCGGGAGCACCCTCATGCCGACGGCGAGGACGAGCCCCGCCGCACCCGCGTAGGCGTGGATGAGCGCCCCGCCGGCGAAGTCATAGACCCCGGTCTCCCCCAGATCGCCGAGAAAGCCACCGCCCCAGTGCCAGCTGCAGACGGTCGGGTAGACGATGGCTCCGAGCATGATGGCCAGGGGCACGGCGGCGCGGGCGGTGAAACCCGCTGCGCAGTAGCCAAGAACCATGATACCGGCCAAAATACTGAACGGAGCCTGGTAGATCACGTCCGCCCAAAGCGAATAGCTTCCCAGGCCGTAGTCCCATCCGTCCAGGTCCGCGTCGACCCCAAAATCGGGAGCGTTGAAGAAACCTTGTCCGCCCGGATAGTTCACATTGAACCCCACCAGGCGGTAGGCGACAAAAAGGATGGCTCCCGTTCCGAGATAGCGGAGAAAAACGAGGAAGGCAGGATCGCGGCGGGGTATCAGTGCGAGCTCGAAAACCGGGAAAGCGAGGAAGCCAATCATCATGGCCAGCGCGCAGAGAACGATGAAGGCGTTGTTCTTCGCGTAGTAGCTCTGCTGCGCCTCGTCCAGCGGCGGCGTCACGTCCCCCAAGGCATCCTGTGCGGAGTAGGCGGCCGCGCTATCGGCGGGGACGGGTGCCTGCGCCCAGGACGCGGCGATCCCGGCAACGGCCGCCCTGGCACCGGTGGAGAAGGGGAGGTCGAGGTCGGCGGGGTGGAGGCTCTTCTGGAGAGTCGGAACATAGAGGGCCGCGCCGATGAGCGTGGCGATGCCGAAGAGGGTGCCCCATACGAAGGCGCGTGATTTCGCTGTCATGAGTCAATCGGCCGCAGCCGCACCATCGTCGCCCCCCAGCCACCGGTGGACTGGTTGCCGGGGCCGAACGATTCGACCTCCGGCAGGCGTTCGAGAAGGCGGTGAACACCCTCGCGCAGGCTGCCGCTCCCTTTACCGTGGATCACGCGAACGGTGAGAAGCCCCCGCATACGGCACTCGCGGAAATACTCCGGGAGTAGCGATCCGATATCCGAAGGGCGAAACGTGTGGAGGTCGAGCTCGTCGGTGATAGGATGCTCGACCGGGATGTCATCGGGCGTGCTCACAGGCCTGGTTTCGGCGGCTTGTTCGGACTGGCGGGGGCGGCCCCCTCGAGCTTGGTGCGGCGTTTGTAGACGGTTTCACGGGTTGCGACGTAGAGGGTTTTCCGATCGGCGCCACCGAAGGCTACGTAGTTGGTGCGTCCGTCGCCGACGCGGGGGCGCGGGAGGACGAGCTGGACGCGGCCGGGCTGGTCGAAGACTTGCACCCCGAGCTCCGTGCCGGAAAGGAGCTCGCCGGTGGTCGTCGAGCACATCCCATCGAGATGACCCTCCGGGGCATTCGCGGGCAAGAGGGCGTAACAATAGGGCTGTTTGTGGGCGAGCGTACCGTCGTCGCGGATGCGGTAGGAATAGATGAAGCGACCGGAGAAATCGGCGACGAAGAGAACCGTCTGATCGGCGGAAAGCGCGATGCCGTTGGGGCCACTAAAGGAATCGGCCTCCGTGCGCTCGCGGGATCCCGGGGAGAGCGTCCAGACCTTGCCCGCGCCGGGGTCCGTATAGTAGACGCGTCCGTCGTGGCGGACGACGATGTCGTTCGAGGTCGTGCCGGTGGCCACCGTCTCGCGCTCGCCGGTGGCGATATCCCAGGCGCGGATCTCTTTCGCGCCGGAGGCGGCCCCGTAGATCTTTCCGTCGGGTCCTAGCGCGATGCCATTGGTGTTGCCGGTATCTCCATCGACGAGGGATTTGGTTCCGTCCGGGGTGATCTTGTAGAGCTCGCCCGCGGGGACGTCGGTGAAGAAGAACGTACCGTCGGCCGTCGAGGCCATACCCTCCGCCCACTGGTGCCCCGTGCTGACGACCTCCCAGTCGCCGGTGGCTTCGAGATACTCGGCGGCGCGGGATTGGGAGTTTTCGAGGTGGGTCGAGACGGTCTCGGTCTTCCAAAGCCACCGCATGGCGTCCGGGAGAATCGAGGCTCCGTGCCGGTTGTTGTGGCCACCCTCGCCCCAGACGTGCTCGACCTCGTAGCCGGACCACTGGAGCGCGCGAAGCATCGTCTGGTTGGCCATCCACCAGTCGCCGGCGTAGATGTTCTGGTCGTTGCTCCCGTCCTGCAGGAAGATGCGGAGGGGTTTCGGCTCGGTGCGCCGGACGAGGTCCGGGTAGCGATCGCCGCCGCGCAGCCCGACGTAGGTGCCGATCATCGAGTAGACGCGGCGGAAGGAATCCGGGCGCTCCCAAGCGGCCGTGAATGCGGCGATGGCCCCCGAGCTGGCGCCACAGAGGCCGCGCTGGTTCGGGTCATCGGTGATGTCGATCCCGTGGGTACTCTCTACGAAAGGGATCATCTCCTCGATGAGGAACCGGGCGTAGGCATCGCCGAGGCCATCGTACTCGAAGCTGCGGTTGTAGCGCGCCTGTGCCTCGTCGTTCGCGGCGGGGACGATGCCATGCTGGACGAAAAGCCCTACGGTGACCGGCATGTCTCCGGCGTGGATAAGGTTGTCGATGACGATGTGGGCGCGCGCGCCGTCTTCCTCGCTGCAGTAGCGGTCGCCGTCCTGGAAGACCATGATCGCGGCCGGTGCTCCGGGGTCGAGCTGGGCGGGGATGGAAACGGCGTAGGCCCGCTCGGTTCCGGGGAAAATCTTCGAGTCCGCGAACGTCCCGCGGATGAGCTGGCCGACGGGGACGCCGTCGTGTCGCACCGCCTCGGGGGGTGTGGGGTACTCCGGTTCGGCGACGGCAGGGAGCGCGGAAGCTGCGAGCAGGGCGGCGAAGCGGAGCGGGGTTGTCATACCCGACTCTAGGCACGGGGTGCACCCGGAAGCCAGCGGCGAATCTCCCGTGCCGCGCGGACGCCTCGCGGGACAAGGCACCTCCGGTCTCCCACCGCGCGGTGGGTGGGCGCGCCCCGTCGCGAGAAGCAAGGGATCCCCCTGCCTAGTTGCTGCTGATCCGGTAGAGATGCCGGGTGGTGCGGACGATCACGTCACCTCCGACGAACGCTGGCGTGGCGTCGATCCCGTCCGCGAGCTCGTTGGTCGCGACCACCGCGAACTCCGTTCCGTCCCTGATGACGGCGGTCTTGCCGTTGCGACCGAAAATGTAGACGTGGCCGTTGGCGGCGATGGGGGAGGCGTAGATGTTGCCGATCCCCTCGGGGCGCTCGCGGTCGAAGTGGATCTCACCGGTCGAGGCATCGCAACAGGTGATGAGGCTGCTCTTCTCCGCGGTGTAGTAGAGTAGGTCGCCGGAGAGCACGAGGGAGGCGATGTCGGGCGTGCCTTTGCTGACCGACCATGCGACCGCGTCCGTCCCCCCGATGTCGCCGCGGGCATCGCGGTAACGGAAGGCCCCGAGGTAGGCGCCACGGAACCCGCTCCCGATGAAGGCGAGGGTATCGTTGGCCACCGGCGAGGCGACCGGGCGCGAGGTCTGGCCCGCGCAACGCCAGATCTCGGCCCCCGTTTCGAAATCGTAACCACGGGCATAATTCTCCCCGGTCATGATGATCTGACCGTTCGCCACCAGCGGTGTCCCCCAGGATGTCGGCTCGTCCCGCTCCCTTTTCCAGAGGGCGTTGCCCTTGCTGCTTCCGATGGCCATGAGGTACGAGTCGCCCTCGTGATCCCACGGGACGATGATCTTTCCGCCGTGGAGCGTGGGGCTGCTCCCTTCACCGAAACTGTTTCGCGTGGTCATCGGACCGAAGTCTTTGAAGCTCCACACCGGCTCGCCAGCCACCGTGAAGGCGAAGAGACCGCGGGTGCCAAAATGCGCGTAGACGAGGGTGCCGTCCGTCATGGGCGACGCGGAGGCGAAGCCGTGGTCCTCGTGGTGCCCTTCGGCGGGCACCGTCTCCGAGGCCGTCTGCTCCCAGAGGACCTCGCCGGTCTGCCGGTCGTAGCAGAGGACGACGAACCGCTGCTTGCCCCCGTCGGCCGCGATGGCGGTGGAGACGAAAATACGGTCGTCCCAGACCACGGGGGAGGCCGACCCCTCGCCGGGAACCGCGACTTTCCAGGCGACGTTCTCCGACTCCGACCAGGTGAGCGGGGGGCTGGCCGCCGGCGCCACGCCGTTGCCGGTGGGGCCGCGCCAGTGCGGCCACTGATCGGGCGCGGCCGGCGATAGCTGGATTAGTGTTAGGGTGGCGACGGTGATGGCGAGGGCACGTTTCATAATTCAGGGAGTGTTACGTGGCGGGTGGCCGCCGCGATGATCGATTTTACCGTCACCGTCGCGATCCTCGCCATAGGGGACATTGCCCTCGAAGTAGACGCCGGATCTCCGGCCTTCGCGAACGTGTTCGGAGTAGGTTTTCCGCGACTCTCCCGACGCGAACGTCCCGTTGGCGGCGAGCAGTGTGGAGCGGATTTCGCCGGCGTCCTGATCGGCTCCGATGCGGGCGAGCACCGTCCCGTCCATCCCGAAGGTTCCCGGCCGAATGATGACCATCGCGTCACCGTCGGGAAAGTCGTCCGCGGCGACTGCCTTCTTCCAGCTACCATCGCCCGTGGGGTCGTGGATATCGAAATGGAATCGCCCGACGATGCTGGGGTGGTTGGCGACCTCCTCGAGGGTCTCGCGCCGGGCGGGAGTGAGGGCGAGAACGAGGAGGCGCTGGTCGGCGGAGGCGACGTTGAGGGCCTGCCGGAACGAGTGAAAGTCCGGTACGGCCGCGCCGGCATCGTTTCCGTTGCCCGGGTAGCGCGCGGCCACCGCCGCCATCTCGGCGACAACGGTCGCGAGGGCGTCAGCGCCGCCGACACCCCGGATCCCGACCAGCCCCTGGACGGGGGAGCGCCCCGTCCCGCTGAGGCGGGTCTCCCCGTCGGGTGCGAAGAGGCAGAACGCCGTGTTCTCAAACCTGCCGCCCAGGAGCGAACGGACGAGACGCTGGTATTCCGCGCTCTCGTAGGACTCGATACGGACGCAGACGAAGCGGCGGGATGTCTCGATGAATTCTTCTTGCGAGAACAAACTGTTCTGCGTGCGGGTGTAGCCGGGTCAGAAGACCCCGGAGACACCCCCGCACTGGGCGGCGGCGGCCATGAAAAAAATCGGCCGCCCGCTCCGCAGGGCCTCCGCTTTGGCATCGTCCCACCGGGCGTACCACGCGACGCCGGGCTCCCCCACCCCCTGCGGGCTGGCGCCGAGGTCGGCGGGGCGGGGGCCGCCTTGGCCGAATGCTAGTGCGGGAAGAGCCGCGGCGAAAAGGACGGCGAGGACGAGTCTCTGCATCGGGGACTAAACCCGGCACCCGGCAGCACGTTGCGGAAAACCGGTCGGCTACTCGATCGTCCGGAGCTGGATCGTGTCGATGATCTTCTCGTGGGCGAGGACGTTGCTGATGACGGCGGCGTAGTCGCCGTCCGCGCACCAGCCGCCTTTTTTCAATGCGGAGAAGGCATCTTTGATCGTCCGCTCGGGATCGTGGTCCGAAAACTCCATGAGGAACGGCTCGACGCCCCAGTAGAGAAGCATTTGGCGGAACGTCGATTCGACGTCGGTGAACGCGAAGATCGGAACCTTGGTGCGCAGCGCGGCGAGGACGGCCGGAAGGAATCCGCTCCGGGAGAAAACGACCACCGAGCCACCGATCTCCGCGGCGAGGCTGGCGGCTGAGCGAAGGAGCTTCGATTTCGGATCTTTGAGCTTGATGGTGGTGACGAAGCCGCGCCCGCTGTTGGGCTCGACCTGGAGGATGATGCGGTTGAGCACTTCGACACAGCGCACGGGGTACTTGCCTACCGTGGTTTCTCCCGAAAGCATGACGGCGTCCGCCTGCTCCTTAATGGCGGTGGCCACGTCGCTGATCTCCGCCCGGGTCGGCATGGGTGACTCGATCATCGACTCGAGCAGCTGGGTCGCGATGATCACCGGTTTGCCCTCGGCCATGCAGGCCGCGCCGATGGACTCTTGCACCCCGGGGAGCGATTCGAACGGGATCTCGATCCCGAGGTCGCCGCGCGCGACCATGACCGCGTCGGTGGCACGGACGATCTCCTCGATAT
>CAZKYJ010000029.1:0-15495 GCA_964556355.1 uncultured Verrucomicrobiales bacterium
CGGAGAACGTCGCCTCGCAGTGCCGTATCTCGGAAAACTTCTGAGATTCGCTCTATACCATGTGCCACGACCCCGAGATTCGCCTGGAAGGCGACGGCGAGTTCCTCTACGCGGCGCGGAACAACAATGGCGAAGGGATCAAGGTCAACGCCCAGACCGGCGAGGTCGTCCTCCACCTGCCCTTTCCGGAAGAGTCGGGCCTCGGGCTCGAGGTGTTCAAACCGACGGCGATCACCGTCGCCGCCAACGGCGACATCTTCCTTTCCGACGGCTACGCCAGCAATATCATCTTCCGCTTCGATAAAGTCGGGAAGTACCTGTCGCACTTCGGCCAGAAGGGGAAGGGCTGCGCCAGTTCTACACCGCCCACGGGATGACCCTCGAAACCCGCTACGAACCCAACCGGCTCCTGATTTGTGATCGGAACCACCAACCCAAAGGGCGGTTGCTCCACTATTCGCTCGAGGGCGAGTTCCTCGAGGAAGCCGTCACCGGGCTTGGGATGCCGACATCGGTGGCCATCCAAGGAGACTACGTTTCGGTGCCCGATTTGAAGGGGCGCCTGGTCGTGCTCGGATTCAACGCGGATCCCAAGAAGGGCGGGAATTACAAGGTGCCGCAGAACGAGTGGGTCGAGGGCGTGATCAGTGGCACGCACGGATCCTACTGGGATGCCGATGGCAACCTCTGCTTCCAGGATTGGAACATCGATGGGCGGATCATGAAGCTCGTGCGGTTGAAGTAGGCGCCTACTCCAGTTCTACCAGCCGTTCGAAATTGAAAAACGCTTTGCGCCACCGGGTGATGGTTACGGACTCGAACAGTCCGGCTGCTGAGAATGGATCGTCGCGGACAAACGCTTCGGCCACTTCCCTATCATCCGTTTCGATGATGAGCACCCCTCCGTGGGCAGCCGTCCCCCCATCGTCGAGCATCGCTCCCGCCGCAAGCAGGAACGAACCGCAGTGGGAGTCGAGATAGCGCTTGTGCGCGGCCTGGTGGGCATCCCGCACCTCGGAGTGGCCGGGCTTGTCGCAGGTGATGATCGCGAAGGGCATGGTGGCTACAGTGGAGGGAGTTCGACGCCGATCTGCTCGAAGATCCCGCGCGGGGCTCCTCCGGGGACGGGGTCGGGGCGGATCTCGTGCATGCCCGCCGCATCGACCCGGTAGTAGAACTGCTGCTCCGGAATGACGACGGCACGGCCGGTCGGATCGACACCGGGGAAGTCGGTGTCGGGAAACTCGAGCCGTCCGCTGTGAGTGCCCCCTTGGCGCCAGGTCACGCCGAAGGTGCCGTCGCCCGCGGCGAACGGGGGGTCGTTGTCATAGCGCCAGTCCGGAAAGCCACGGTAGAGTGCGGTGAGAAATGCGAGTGTCTCATCGTTCCCCATCGTGCGGGCGGGAGTGACAAATTGGATGTCGGGGGCAAAGCTCGCGGCGATCATTTCGATATCGTGGCTGCGGAGCCCGGACATATAGGTTTCGAGGGCGGCGGGAATGTTCATCGGGCAAGTTCGGCGGCGGTCCACGGCACCGAGCGGTCGGCGATTGCGGCACGGGTTTCGGCGACGGTCGATTCATCGATGTCGCCCGCAGAGTTTTTCCACGAGTTGCGGATGTAACTCAGCACATCGGCGATCTCGCGGTCGGAGAAGGCGGCCTCGTGGCCGGGCATGAGGCCGTCGTAGGTTTCGCCTTGGGATTCGATCGGCCCCTGCAGACCTTTGAGGACGATACGGATCAACGTCTCGGCCGAGCCGAGGACCCTCGGGGATCCGGCGAGGGCGGGGAACGCGCCGGGGACGCCTTCCCCGGAGGGTTGGTGGCAGGCCACGCACATGAGATAGCCCGCTTTTCCCTTGCGGGCGCTCTTGGAGAGGTGTTCCGAAACCTGGGGCACAGGGGCGGAGCCCAAAGCATCGGTGATTTGCCGCCCCACGGGGCTGGGTGACGCCGCCGCGAGTGCCGCCAGGCCGGGGGAAACCAGATCTTTGTGACTCCGGAGGATCTCGAGAGTTTCGTTAAACGCGCGGTCGAGAAGCGGGCTCTCCGGCGGATTGCCGTCGTCCAGCAGCGTGCGGAGAAACCCCTCCGGGTGGCGGAGGCAGGCGAGCCGGACGGCGGTGGCCAAGTGGTGGTCGACGCTCGGGTCTTCGCGCACCACTCGCGCCAGTGCGGCTCCCAGGTTCGGGTCGGGCGGCAGTCCGACGAGGGCCAGCGCGGCGGCTTTGCGCACCATCGGGTGGCGCTCCGTGTCGCCGAGATTCCCCAGGAAAATCGAGAGGTTGTCGGCGTCGCGAGACAGAAGCTCGATGGCGGCGCTGGCCGTTCCGCGGTGGGGCGACGCGATGAGGGAGGCGGCGGATTGAAGGAGGCTCGCGTCCCCGGGATCAAGCAACCCGGCGAGCGTGCGGAGGGCGTGCAGTGAGGCGGGCTCCGTATCTCTTTTCGCGACCTCCGTCAGATCGGCAATGATGGTCTGGTCTTGCGATTCGACGATGAGGCGCTGGGCGGTGAGGCGCCAGAAGAGGTCGCTGTGCCCCAACGCCTCCACCCGTTCATCCGAGGTTGCGAGGGAGGGGGGCGGCGGAGAAGTCGTACCGCGGGGAAGGATCCGGTAGATGCGACCGTGCTCGCGGTCGCGGTCGGGTGTGACATAGGCGTTCCCAGCGCCGCGCTCCTGGTGGTCGGGACGATAAACGTTGTGGTTGAGGACCGGACAGTACCAATCGGCGATCCACACGGCGCCGTCCGGGCCGGTTTCGGCCACGACGGGATCCGACCATGCATCGGCGGAGGCGTAGAGGTTTTGCTCGAAGTGGGTGGCGTGGAAGCGCGTGCCATCGTTCTCGAACACGGGCGCGGCGACGAGGTGCATGGGAGGCTCGCAGATGAAGGCGCGCCGGTCCCACCAGTCGCTGGGAAAACGGCGTGCGGTGTAGATCGCGTGTCCTGCCCCCGATGAGCTGTGTTCTTTGAACGAGTTCTGGAAATAATCGGAAGTGATCGGATACAGCATGTCTTTGCTGTCGGCCATGGGAACTTTCGCGGGTGGGCGGTGGGCGGCGGCGTAGGAACGGTTGGGGATACTGACATACCAACTCGGGTTGTTGTTCGCTGTCGATCCGACCACGTCGCCGTTTTCTGTGAAGGAGAGTCCCCAGGTGTTGTTGGAGGTGTTCTGGATCACCTCCAACGCGGAGCCGTCAGGAAGAAAGCGGAAGACCGCCATCTCAAACTCGTATCGCTCGCCCGCGACTTCGGTGTCGACACCGCTGTAACCCACGGTGGCGTAGATCCAGTTGTCGAAACCATAGCGGAGATTCGAAACAATGGCATGGGTGTCTCGCAAATCGATGCCGGAGAAGATGACATCGCGCGCGTCGGCGCGGTCGTCGCCGTCGGTGTCGTGAAGAAAAACAACGTTCCTGCCGTCCGTGGCGATGGCACCGTCGCCGAACGGGAGCACGGAGGTGCAGATATTCAGTCCCTCGGCGAAGACGACCAGCGTGTCGGCGCGGCCGTCGCCGTCGCTATCCTCGAGTATCTTGATGCGGTCGGAAGGGTCGGCGTCGGCGATGTGGTGGGGGTAATCAAATGCCTCGACGATCCAGAGGCGACCGCGATCGTCCCAATTCAGGGCAATGGGATTGACGACCTCGGGCTCGGCGGCGAAGAGGCGGAGTTCGAAGCCCGCTGGTACCTGCGCCAGCTTCATCGAGACTTCGGGCGAAAGCGGGAGCTGGAGTTCGTTGTTTGGACCGACCGGATTGGCCGGATCTTTAGGTACCTTGGCAGGACGGTAGGAGAGTTCGGGCAGCGCCAGCGCGTCAAGCAGGGCGGCTTTGGCGTTCCCGGCCGTCCAGCGAATCGCGCGGTAGACGAGATCGTGGTAGGCAGGCAGATCCCAGCAGCGGTGGTCGTGGCCGCTCGCGGTGTAGAACACGCGGCCTTCGCCGTAGGTCTTCACCCAGGTCCAGGGCTCGTCGTCGCGCATCTGGAGGATCGTCCGTCCCTCGCCGTGGCGCTTGTGTTCGTAGGTTTCGTCCCAGCATTCGAAGCCCTCGAATCCATCCATGATCTCGTGCTTCGGATCGACGATCTTCGGCCGGAAGACACCCGTGCCGTGACCCTTAAACTGCGCACCGAGTAGATCGACGTACTCGTCGAATTGGGAATTGCGGAAACACCCCGCCGCACAGTGCAAAAGGACACACCCACCGCCGCCGCGCGCAAACTCGAGCAAGGCTTGGCCCTGCGTCTCTTTGTCGATGGTGTAGTGGTTGGCGAAAATGAGCAGCACGTCGAAGCGCGCCAGGTTCTCCGGCGTCAGGGCATCGAGTGTCTGCGAGTAGGTAAAGTTGATCCCGCGTTTCCCCAGCGCCCGCCGGATGACCCGGAACCGGGCGATCGGATCGTGGTTTGAGATGTTCTCGCTCCCGAGGAAAAGCACCTCAAGGCGGCGCGGCGTGGTGTCGGAGGGCTCGGCGCCCGCCGCCGAGCGCAAGAACGGGAGCGCGCCGAGTACGAGAGCGAGAGTGAGAAAGCGGCTGGCGAAGGTCATGGGGTTGATATGCCAAAACCATTTCGCGGGTGGGCGGGATTGCAAGGAGGGGATGGGGGGTTCGATCTTCGCTGACTACCGAACCGAGGCGCGGCACTTGTGCGGGTGCGCCGCTACTTACAAGGCATTCCCGCTCGCGGAGTGAGCGGGCAACGGAGGCTGCTCCTCCGCGAGCAGAAACTCTGGTGACTTTCAAGAATTGACGGCGGGTGGGTTCTGGAACGGGGGATACGGTACTGCCGATGGAAAGGACGTACGGGGGAACCCGTTTGTGATTTGCATTCCGGGGAATCGTGGGGCAATCGACGTTTATTCGATTGGCTCCGATAGGATCGATAGCGGCGGCTAACGTGATGACATTTCCTAATGGGCGGGAGCGAACGATGGATGCTATTGGAAGCGCTACTGGCCCGCAGGCCGATTCACACTAGAAGCCGGGTTAGTTCTCTCCGTGGTTTTACTCGTGCTTCGATGGCGGATCGTGCCATAGATTCGACGGACCTACATCGGGATGGTGTTGTGTTGCGCTGTTGTTGTCGGGGCTACGTTGCTCAGGCATCCGGGGCGGATTCCTGACCGCAACGAGCCCCTCGGGACTGCGGCCTTGGCGGCGACGGGCGGGATCGTCGTCTGTGTTTTGTCTCTTGCCTTCGCACCCCGGAAGCGGTTGCGAGTGAATCGCCGACTCTCGTGAAACCGTAGCACTATCCGGTGCAGAGCACTGAGGAGGGATGTCGTCTCGGCTTCCGCGCGGCGGCTCCGGCGGGTTCGAACGTGTAGTGGTATCAACCGTCGCCTCTTGCGGCCGATTCATGCCGGTTTCAGCCGCGGACACTGCATGGAAATCTCAGTCACACAACGTCGATTCGCGGAAACTGGGGACAGTTTCCCTCCGATGTGTGTGGCGCGCTGCCGCCCATTGCTCGGAGGGCAGTCCGTCCCCGGCTGCCGCGCGGCGGGTTTGGGCGACCGGATTTAGATAAGATGGATTCGGCAGAGGACGGCACCGCGTGGACCGCTCACGCCAGCACCCCCTTCACGACGTGTGCCGGAACGACTCCGGTGAGTTTCTGATCGAGCCCGAGGAAGGGGAAGGTGAGACGATTGTGATCGAGGCCGAGCTGGTGGAGGATGGTGGCGTTGAGGTCGCGGACGTGGACGGGATCCTCGGTGATGTTGTAGCTGAACTCGTCGGTTTGACCGTAGCTCATACCTCCCTTGATCCCGCCACCGGCCATCCAAGCGGTGAAGCAGCGTGGGTGGTGGTCGCGTCCGTACTCCGTGGGCGTGAGTTTCCCCTGACAGTAGGTGGTGCGACCGAACTCGCCACCGAAGACGACGAGGGTGTCGTCGAGCATGCCGCGCTGTTTGAGGTCGGTGAGGAGGGCGGCGCAGGGCTGGTCGATATCGTAGGTTTGGCCGCGGAGTTTCTGGGGGAGCCCGACGTGGTGATCCCAGCCGCGGTGGAAGAGCTGGATAAAGCGGACGTCGCGCTCGGCCATGCGGCGGGCGAGGAGGCAATTGCGGGCAAATGACCCGCTTTTGCGGCTTTCGGACCCGTAGAGGTCGAGGATGCTCTCGGGCTCATCGGAGAGGTCGGTGAGTTCTGGGACGGAGGCCTGCATGCGGAAGGCCATCTCCTGCTGGGCGATGGTGGTTTGAATCTCGGGATCTCCTATCTCTTCGAGGTGGTCCCGGTTCAAGCCATCGACGAGATCGAGCATGCGCCGGCGTGTCTTGCGGCTGACGCCAGCAGGGTTGGAAAGGAAGAGGACGGGATCACCGGAGGGCTGGAAGGCGACCCCCTGGTGCTCGGTCGGCAGGAAGCCGGATCCCCAAAGTCGGCTGGAGAGCGCCTGGACGTTGGCCTTGTCGCCCGACCAGAAAGCGGAGTTGAGAACGACGAAGTCCGGAAGGTTCTCGTTGAGCCGGCCGAGCCCGTAACTCAACCACGCGCCGAGACTGGCTTTACCGGGGATCTCGGTGCCGGTGCAAATGAGCGTCTTTCCCGGGTCGTGGTTGATGGCATCGGTGTGCATCGATTTGATGAGACAGAGGTCGTCGGCGACCGATCCGAGATGGGGCAGAAGCTCGCTCATGTAGAGGCCGCTCTTGCCCCGCGGGGAGAACCCGAACATCGATGGAGCCACGAGCTGCTCTTTCCCCTGGGTCATGGCCGTGACCCGCTGGCCGTTGCTGACACTTTTGGGGAGCGGCTTATTGAACTGCTTGTGCAGATCTGGCTTGTAGTCGAAGAGGTCGAGCTGGCTCGGTGCCCCCGCCATGAAGAGGAAGATGACGCGTTTGGCTTTCGCGGGGAAATGCAGGCCATCGTCGCGCGTGGCTTTGGCACCGGTGGTCAGCGAGCCCAAGACCGACGCGCCGAGCCCCATGGCGGTGCGCTGGAGGAACTGGCGGCGCCCGAGCGGGCAAGGGGACGGGTGGAGGAACGCGCTACTCACGGGTCTTGGTCTTGTCGAGGTTGAAGAGCGAGTGGACGAGCATCGTCCAGGCCGCGAGTTCGGCGTCCTCCCCAAAGGCGGCGGTGGCATCGGGGGTGTCGGCATAAATGCGGCGAAAATCGGCGAGCGCCGTGAGTAGTGTCGCCTCCGCATCGCTGGTCGGTAGCTGCGAGGTGATAGTTTCGTAGGCACGGGCGATCCGTTGGCGATCCGGTAGATCGGGAAGGTTCCACGCGAGTGCCTTGGCCGCTGCGAAATACTCGGGTTCGTTCATGAGGACGAGGGCCTGGAGCGGGGTGTTGGTGCGCTCGCGGCGCGCGATACAGCTCTCGCGGGACGGCGCATCGAAAATACTCATCTGGGGGGGCGGCAGCGTCCGCTTCCAGAATGTATAGACACTCCGGCGGTAGATGTCCTCCCCGGAGTCGGGGCGATAGGAATTCGGGTAAGAGCTGGGCATGGCAACCGTCTTCCAGAGGCCGTCGGGCTGGGGTGGTTTCACGCTTTTCCCAAACATCTTTTCATTGAGCAGTCCCGCCGTCGCCAGGATCTGATCCCGGATCATTTCGGAATCGAGGCGGAAACGCGATCCCCGCGAGAGCAGTCGGTTTTGCGGGTCGGCGAGATAGCGCTCGCGCGACGCGACCGACGACTGCTGGTAGGTGTCGGAGAGAACCATCGCGCGCATGAGGTCCTTCACATCCCATCCAGAATCGACGAAGCGGACCGCTAGGTGGTCGAGCAGTTCCGGGTGGCTGGGCGGCTCTCCCTGGGCACCGAGATCCTCGGAGGTTTTTACGAGACCGACCCCGAAAAGTTGCTGCCAGAACCGGTTGACGGTGACGCGTGCCGTGAGCGGATTGTCCGGAGCGACGAGCCATCGGGCGAAATCGAGCCGGGTTTTGTCGCCCGGCGGCTGGTCGATTTTCGGAAGGAACGCCGGGGTGTCGCGCTGCACCCGTTCGCCGGGCTGGTCGTAGTTGCCCCGGACGAGGATGTGGGCGGGACGCTTCTCTTCCCGGTCCCTCATGACCATGGCGGCGGGGAGCGATTCAAGATACCGCTCGATGGCCGACTCGATCCCCTTGGCATCGCCCGAACCGTCATGCTTGCGACGGTCGCGTTCGTTCTCAAGATAGGTGAGTGCCAGCCGCTGCTCGGCGTCAGGCACGCGGATGTAGGGGGCTTGCAGACCCTGGATAAAATCCGTCCCGCCGCGCCGTCCGGTCTCGGGATCGCCGTCGAAATTGTTGAAGTAGGCGTAGATCTGGAAAAAATCTTTCTGCGTGATGGGATCGAACTTGTGGTCGTGGCAGACCGCGCACTGGAGCGTCAATCCCATGAAGGCGGTGCCGACGGCGGAGACGCGATCGATGACGTTTTTGGTGAAGCTTTCTTCGGGGAGTGCCGTGCCGCGGTCGATGATGAGGTGGAGGCGGTTGAAGCCCGAGGCGATGAGCTGGTCCGTGGTCGGCTCGGGAAAAAGATCGCCCGCGATCTGGTATCTGGTGAAATCGTCGAAAGATAGGTTTTCGTTGAAGGCACGGATGACCCAATCGCGGTAGGGGCTCATGTCGCGGTAGTGGTCGTGGTGCATCCCGTTCGTGTCGGCAAAGCGGACGAGGTCGAGCCAGTATTTCGCCATGTGCTCGCCGTAGCGCGGGCTGGAGAGCAGCCGATCGACGACTTTTCGATAGGCGTCTTCCGAGTCATCGGCGAGGAAGGCGCGAATTTCCTCGAGGGTGGGTGGGAGTCCGGTCAGGTCGAAGGTGATGCGGCGGATGAGCGTGCGCTTGTCCGCGGGTGGGTTGGGGGAGAGCCCGGCCAATTTGGCACGCTCGTGGACAAAGTGGTCGATCCCCTCGCCGTCGGCACCGGGGTCACGGGGCGGGACAAAGGCCCAGAAATCCTGGTATTCTGCTCCGTCGAGAATCCACTGGCGCAGTATCTCCTGCTCGGCGGCGGTGATGGCTTTGACGTGTGAGTCGGTGGGCGGCATCACCTCGTCCTCGTCATCGGTGGTGATGCGGTGCCAGAGTTCGCTGCCATCGAGATCTCCGGGGGCGAGCACCGAGCGATGGGCGCCTTCATCGCCGTCGGCCCGATCGAGCCGGAGATCGCCTTTGCGGTGGGCCTCATCGGGGCCGTGGCATTGGAAGCACTTCTTCGAGAGGATGGGGCGGACGTCTTGGTTGAATGCGATTTGGCCGGAGGCAGGGCGAGCGATGACGAGCAGAACAGCGACAGATACGGGCATCCACCGATGGCGGAGGAAGTTTCGCCCTGCCCCCGTCCGATCGGTGGTCATCTGTGGGGATGCCTTCTTCATCTCGGTAGAAACACTCACGCCAACAAATCATTCACCACATGCCCGTGGACATCGGTGAGGCGGAAGTCCCGGCCGGCGTGGTGGTAGGTGAGGCGTTCGTGGTCGAAGCCGAGCTGGTGGAGGATGGTGGCTTGGACGTCGTGGACGTGGACGGGGTTTTCCGTGATGTGGAAGCCGAAATCATCGGTCGCGCCATAGGTGATCCCCGGCCTCATGCCGCCACCGGCCATCCACATGGTGAACGCCTGGGGATGGTGGTCACGCCCCGCCTTGCGGCCGAGTGCCGGATTGGTTTCGACCATCGGTGTCCGCCCGAACTCGCCGCCCCAGACGACGAGTGTCTAGTCGAGCAGGCCGTGGCGCTTGAGGTCGGTGATGAGGGCGGCGGTGCCCTGGTCGGTCTCGCGACAGTTCCCCACGGTGCTGCCTTTGACGTCGCTGTGCGCATCCCAGCCGGAGTGATAGATATTGATGAAGCGGACGCCGCGCTCGACCATGCGGCGGGCGAGGAGGCAGGCGCGGGCGAAGGAGGGTTTCTCCGGGTCGCACCCGTAGAGATCGAGCGTCGCCTGGCTCTCGCTTTTGAGATCCATGAGTTCGGGCGCGGAGGTCTGCAGGCGCGCGGCCATCTCGTAGGAGGCCATGCGGGTGGCGATTTCGGGATCGCCGACGTGCCCGAGCCTCTTGGCGTTCAGGCGGTTGACGAGCTGGAACGTGTCCTCTTGGAGTTCGGGGCTGATGCCGTCCGGGGTGGTGACATTGAGGATTGGCTCGCGGCCATTGCGGAACAGGACACCGGTGTAGGTGGTGGGGAGGAATCCGCTGGACCAGAGCGACGAGCCGCCGCTGATTCCGGCGCCCGTACTCATGACGACGAACGACGGGAGGTTTTGGGTTTCGGAACCGAGCCCGTAGAGCGCCCACGATCCGAGCGAGGGACGCCCAGGCTGGGAGAAGCCGGTATTGAAAAAGAGCTGGGCCGGGGCGTGGTTGAACTGGTCGGTCGTCACCGAGCGGATGATACAAAGCTCGTCGGCTACCTTGGCAAGGTGCGGTAAGGTCGAGCCGAGGATGGCGCCCGACTGGCCGTGAGCGGCAAATTCGAACTGCGGGCCCATCACGGCGGCGTCGGGTTGGATGAAGGCGTAGCGCTGGTCGCCGATGACGGAGGCGGGGAGCGGCTTGCCCTCCAGCCTGGTGAGTTCGGGCTTGGGATCGAAGAGTTCGAGCTGGCTAGGCGCGCCGGCCATGAAGAGGTGGATGACGGCCTTGGCGCGTGGCGCAAAGTGGGGTGCCCTCGTGGCGAGCGGGCGCTCCGGGGCGGGGGCACCGAGCAGGGAGTCGGTGAGAAGGCCGGCGGCGGCGATCTTGCCAAGGCCGACACCGCACTCGCGGAGGAAATAGCGTCGGGAGAGGTTCATGGTTCTGGGATCGTGGTCGGGGAGATCGGATTTTGGGGTGGCCTGTCTCACCCTTTGGTGATGGCCTCATCGAGGCTGAGGAGGGCTCGGGCGAGGGCGGAGTAGCTCTGATGTTTTTCGTGGAATGCAGTCAGCAGGTCGAGTTCGTCGGGGCTCGGAGGGCGGGTGAGAAGGAGGCGGAAGGCGGTGCTTACTTTCGTAGGAGTACCGCCCTCGATCTCGGAGATACGCTTGCCGTAGGCCTCGGCGATCTCGATGAACATCGGATCGTTCATGAGAGTGAGGGCTTGGAGCGGGGTGTTCGAGACATCGCGCCGGGCGACGCAGGCCTCGCCCGAAGTGGCGTCGAAGGTGGTGAACATCGCGAACGGGGCGGTGCGTTTCTGGTAGGTGTAGACGCTGCGGCGGTAGCGGTCGCGGCCGGTGCTCGCTGTCCACTCGGACTTGCTGTAGTTGGCGGCACGGGCGGCCTCGGGCTGGGGCGGGCGCACGGGGGGGCCGAACATCTCGGTGGCCAACAATCCGGAGGCGGCGAGGGCGGCGTCGCGGATGATCTCGGCTTCGAGGCGCACGCGGGGGAAGGTGCCGAGCAGCCGCGGATCGCCCGGTGCCGAGGTCGATTGCTGCTGGTAGGTCTGGCTGGTGACGATGAGGCGGTGGAGCGCTTTGATCGACCAACCCTCGTCCATGAGATAGATGGCGAGAAAGTCGAGCAACCGCGGGTGGCTGGGGAGTTCCCCCTGCATGCCGAAGTCATCGAGCGTCTTGACGATCCCCGTGCCAAAAAACGCCGACCACTGCCGGTTGGCGACGACGCGGGCGGAGAGCGGGTTGTCGCGGGAGACGAGCCATCGGGCGAAGGCCAGCCGGTCGGAGGGGGGCGATTGATCGGGCGGCCAGATGGCGTCGGGGAGGCGGGGTTGGACCTCCTCTTTCGGCTGGGTGTACTCGCCGCGATGGCGGAGGTAGGTGGGGCGGGTGCGCCCCGGTGGACGCTCGCGCATGACGAGGGTGGTGGTGCCGGTGTCGGGCTCCCGGAGCTTCCGGATGGCCTCCGACTGCTCGGCAAGTTCGGGAGCTTGCAGGAGGAAGGCCTGGCGGACTTTGGGCGACGACTCCGCATCGGGCGCGGCAAGCGCAGCGAGGACTTCGGGCGATAGGGAAGTCGCCCCGACCGGCCCCTCGCTCGCCGTCGCGCTCAGGCGGAATTTCCCCAGCGAGCTGGCGTAGTGGCGCCCGAAATCCATGCGGATGCTAAACGGGGTTCCGGCGGGGATGGGCGCGGCGAGGTTGAAGACGGCGGAATGGCTTCGTCCCGAGGCATCGGCCACCGACCAACCGGTCTGGATGTCGCCGTCGATAGCCATGGCGGCGGAAGCAATCTGGGAGCTGAACCCGTTCTTCGCGTAGGTTTCGGAGGCGCCGGCGAATCTGACGGCGTCCCCGCCGCCGGGGACGATGGCAAGTTCCGTGAGGTAGAAGTCGCCTTTACGGCCTTCGTAGTAGGTCATTCCCGGTCCGTTGTCCGGGAGTCTCGGGTCCGGGAGGGCTTCGATGCGAAGCGAGGTGATGGGTTGATCTCGGGCGGGGAACTCGAGCGTGTAGATATCGTGTTTCGAGGTGTCTCCCCCCGCGAAGACGACGCCGTCGGCCTCCTGGATGAGATACGGGACGTTGGCTGCGAGCCGGGTGGCGACCAGCGGGTGCCAGATGGCGACGTTCGACCTTTCGCGCCCGATCCACGCGGCGAGGGCTTCGGCCAGCGGTGGGGCGTCCGCCGGCCACTCCTGTGCTAGCCCCTCGAGGAGGTGGTCGGCTTGGGCGAGGTCGCGCTCGTAGCGGGCTCCCGCTCCCGGCGCCGGCAGCTCGTAGTCGGGCTCCTCGGTATTGTTGAGGTAGGCCATCATGCCAAAATAGTCGCGGTGGGTGATGGGATCGTACTTGTGGGTATGGCACTGCGCGCAGCCGGTGGTGAGCCCGAGCCAGGTGGTGCCGGTGGTGGCGACGCGGTCGGCCATGGCGTGGTAGCGGAACTCGAGCGGGTCGACGCCTCCTTCCTCGTTGAGCATGGTGTTGCGGTGGAACCCGGTGGCGACGATCTGATCGGGCGTCGCACCGGGAAGCATGTCGCCGGCGATCTGCTCGACGGTGAACTGGTCGAACGGCAGGCCTTCGTTGAGGGCGCGGATGACCCAGTCACGGTACGGCCAGATACTCCGGTCGCGGTCCTTTTCGTAGCCGTTCGTATCGGCATAGCGGGCGAGGTCGAGCCAGCGCCGCGCCCAACGCTCCCCGTAGCGGGGAGAGGCGAGAAGGCGATCGACGATGGCGGCATAGGCCTCGTCCGAGGGGTCGGCGGCGAAGGCGTCGGCCTCGTCCGGCGTCGGCGGAAGGCCGATGAGATCGAGTGAGACCCGGCGGATCCGGGTGTAGGGATCGGCCTGCGGCGCGCGCCCGAGACCGGCCCCGGCGAGAGCGCGGTCGATGAAATGGTCGATCGCGTGCGCGTTTTCCGGGACCGGTGGCGCCGACGGCGGCACGAACGCCCAGTGTCGCTCGTAGGCGGCCCCCTCGTCGATCCACTGCCGGATGGTCGCGACCTCTGCGGCGGCGAGCGTTTTGTTCGCCTCCGGAGGTGGCATCCGGTCGTCGGGGTCGTCCGTCGTGATGCGGGCGATGATCTCGTCGAAATCGATGTCGCCGGGCACGTCGAGCCGCAGGTCGCCCTTGCGTTCCTCCTCGTCCGGGCCGTGGCAGGCGAAGCAGTTCTTCGACAGGATCGGCCGGACGTCCTTCGTGAAGGAGAGGCCGCCGGTGGCGTCCGTTCGTCCCGCCGCGGTGATGGCGGCGGCGATGAACACGAATGTCGCTGGCTGGAGAACGCGGGATGGCATCGGAGAGCGGGGGGGAGGAAAGGGAGGTGAGAGCGGGGATCACAAGGTTTCCGCGAACGGGGGCCGAAGCAAATCCAGTGCGCCATTGCCCTCGCGGGTGATAGACAATACGGTCGGCGGATGAGGGTTTGTCGCGTTCACATACTATCGGCAATGATCGGCGGGATCGCGTGCGCTGCGGGGGACGACTGGCCGACGTATCTGGGTGACCGTTCGAGTAGCCAGTATTCTGCCCTCGGGTCGATCACCCCCGACAACGTGTCCCGGCTGGAGGTGGCGTGGACTTTCGCCGCCGGCGACGCCCGGGAAAACGGCCGCTCGCAGATCCAGTGCAACCCGCTGGTGATCGATGGCGTGCTCTACGGCACCTCGCCGCAGCTCAAACTCTTTGCCCTCGATGCGGCGACGGGGGCGGAGCTCTGGCGCTTCGATGCCTTCGCCGGCGACGAGTCGCCGGCCGGGGTGAATCGTGGGCTCGTTTATTGGGAGGACGGCGGCGACCGCCGGATCCTCTTTGCGGCCAGCCATTTCCTCCACGCGGTCGATGCGGGCACGGGGGAACTCGTGGAGGCGTTCGGGGTCGGGGGCGTCGTCGATCTCAAGGCGGAACTCGGGCGCGATGTCGGCGGGCTCTCGTTGACCGCCAACACACCGGGCGTGCTCTACGGGGATCTCCTCATCATGGGCATGCGCCTGGGCGAGGGACCGGCCCCCGCCGCCCCGGGTCATATCCGGGCCTACGACGTGCGCAGCGGCGCGCTGGCCTGGCGGTTCCACACCATCCCGCAGCCGGGTGAGTTCGGCTACGAAACCTGGCCGCCGGACGCGTGGGAGCACATCGGGGGATCCAACGTATGGACCGGCTTCGCCCTGGATGCCGATCGGGGGATCGTCTACTGTCCGACCGGCGCTCCGGCCTTCGACTTCTGGGGAGGCAACCGCATCGGTGAGAACCTTTTTTCAAATTCTCTCGTGGCGCTCGAGGCGGCCACCGGCGAGCGGGTCTGGCACTACCAGTTCGTTCGGCACGATCTCTGGGACCGCGATCTTCCCGCCCCGCCGAACCTGGTGACCGTGACCCATGACGGCCGGCGGATCGACGCCGTCGCGCAGGTGACCAAGAGCGGGCACGTTTTCGTCTTCGACCGGACAACCGGGGAGCCCCTCTTCCCCATGGAGGAGATCGCCGTGCCACCGTCCGACCTGCAGGGCGAATCCGCCTGGCCGAGCCAGCCGTTGCCCACGAAACCCGAACCGTTCGCCCGCCAGGTTTTCGACTACGGAGAGATCACGGATATCTCGCCGGAGTCGCGTCGCGCGGTTTTGCACCAGTTTACCAAGGTGCGCCCGCACACCCCGTTCGTGCCCCCGAGCCGGGAAGGGAGCATCATTTTCCCCGGCTTCGACGGGGGCGCCGAGTGGGGTGGGGCGGCCACCGATCCGGATGGCGTTCTCTATATCAATGCCAACGAGATGCCGTGGATCCTCACCATGGTGGAGACCGACAGGGGGGATGTCGGCGGTTCCACCAGCGGCTCCGCCATCTACACCCAGATCTGTGCGGCCTGCCACGGCGTCGACCGCGTGGGCAATGCGTCCCACGGCGTTCCTACCCTGGTGGGAATCGAAGGGCGGCTGAAGCGGGAGGACGTCCTCGCAGTGCTGCAAGCCGGGAAAGGGGTCATGCCCTCGTTCGGGTTCCTCGGCGAAGCGCAGATGCAGGCGGTGACCGACTACCTCTTCGGCGAGCAAGCCGGTGCGGGTCAGGTCGCTGCGGTCGCGCGCGAGGTGCTGGGGGTCATCCCCTACACCCACACCGGCTA
>CAZKYJ010000030.1:0-15402 GCA_964556355.1 uncultured Verrucomicrobiales bacterium
GAGGTCGCTCTCTCGCTGCGCGACATCGACTACCCGGCCTGCGCCGACATTCTGCACACCCTCTTCGCTGCCTATCGAGGGCGTGACCGCTATGCGCTCGAGGCTCTAGGCATCGCCGCGACGGGCAAGGAAGACGCCGTCTTCCGCGAGATCGTCGCCCCGATGCTGGAATCACCGCCCGCGGGCTGGTCGCCTGCCGCGAGAGATCTCGCCTGGCGGCTCTACCCCCCGGACGCCATCTCCGCTCTCGACCGCTACCTCCGCGCGACCACGCCACCGGCCGACGAGTTCCGCCACCTCGCCATGGCCTTCGCCAGCTTCCGCACGGACGGAGAACGCGCGGCGCGTAAGGCGCTGCTCACGGAGCTGGCCGCGCTTCCCGAATTCTCCGCGGACTACTACCAAGTGACCATCCGCGAGATCGTGGAAAAGGACCTCAACGATCTGGCCGCGGGCGAGATGCTCACCGTGAGCTATCCGGTGCCGGCAACATTCGGGGTGACAACGGAAGTCTCTTCACCGGCCGCTATCGCCGCGCTCGACGGCGATGCCACCCGGGGACAGGCCTTGGCCGCCCGCTGCCTCATGTGCCACAAAGTCGCGGGTCAGGGGATCGGCTTCGGCCCCGACCTCACCCACTGGGGGCAGCAGCGCACCGTCGAGGAAATCGCCCACGAGATCGTCCTTCCCGACGCCCACCTCGCCCACGGCTACGACCAGCCGGTCCGGCTCACCGCCGGCGACCACGTTGCCGAAGGTCTGCTTTCAAACTACAGCTGGCACGCCGGCTCGCTCCGGCTCAAGGTCATGGGCGGCGCCACCCACAAGATCCTCTTCCGCCGTTCCGGCGCCAAGGTCGAGAACCTGACGACCTCGTGGATGCCACCCGCCTCCGAGATGGGCCTGGTCGACCAGGATGTCCGGGATATCGCCGAGTATCTCCACACCCTCGATACCGTGGGCGCACCGGTCGCTTCCCCGGACGACGGGGGCGTTCCCACCGGCAACGAGCCCGGATGGGCGATCCTCACCGGCGACGACTTCGTCAACGTCAACTGCCACGACGGTACCTGGCGCTGGGAGGGCGGCCACGCCTACTGCACCGGCAACCCCACCGGCGTCATCCGCTACCGCGAGCCGTTGGCCAACTTCGAGCTGCTGTGCGAGTGGATGCACAAACGGAGCGGAGGCAATTCGGGGGTCTTCGTCTGGGCCACGCCGGATTCCATCGCCAAGCTTGCCGCAGGGCACGGGCGCCTCCCCCACGGGATCGAGGTCCAGGTGCTCGACCTCGGCTACGCGGAGCTCTACACCAAACAACACCAAAAGCCCGCCGACTGGTTCACCAGCCACGGCGACGTCTTCCCAGTCGGCCCGGTCGAGATGACGCCGTTCCCTCCCGTCGCCCCGAACGGCCGCCGCAGCTTCCCCTCCCAGGAGACGACCCTCGGGACCGGCGAGTGGAACCACTATTACATCCGCGCGGTCGATGGCGAAGTGCGGCTCTGGGTCAATGGAGTCGAAGTCTCCGGAGGCGACAACATCCGTCCGGCATCTGGCTTCCTCTGCCTCGAATCCGAAGGCGCCCCCATCGAGTTCCGCAACATTCGCCTCCGCGCGCTCGCCTCGGCCGAAGATCCGGCCAGTATCGTGCTGCCCACCGTCGAACCGGTCGCCGCGATCACTCTGGAGGACCATCCGATCCTCGGTACCTGGCGCTACCTCGACGGCTACACCCGCGAGTTTCGCGAGGATGGCCAATGTGTCCTCCGCAACGGCGACGAGGTCGTGTGGCAGCGCCCGACCACCGCCAAGACCGACGCCACGGTGACGCTCGAGGGCAATCTCACCCACGTGCTCGAGGGCGACACGCTCCACATCGAGGGACGCTACGAAGCCCGGAGGTAGGGTGGTGAGCGACCGCGCACTGTAAGAACCGCGGGCGAGATCGGGTAGTCATCCAGACCCCGCCCATGCTCCCCCGGATCCTCTCGGCCCTCGCCGCTGTCCTCCTTGTCACGCCCCCGGATGCGGGCGCGTGGACGCCGGCCGACATCACGGCGATACCGGCGGATCTGCCCCCGGCCTCCACCTGGTTCCGCTGCCGGATCCAAGTTCCCGACCGCCTCGTCGTCCCGGAGGCCAACAACCCGCGCGACCTGTGGCGCAGCTCGACGATGCTCGTCGTCATGGATCTCCCCTCGCCGTTTTCCGTCTTCCTCAACGGCGAGACCATCATCACCTCGACGGGCGTCCCGGTGGGGCGCAGCCAGCGCTTCAAGGTTCCCAAAGACATCCTGGTCGCCAAGGAATTCAACACGCTCGTCGTGCACGTCGGCCGCGGCGGCCTTTCGAGGGCTCCGATGCTCATCGACTATTTCAACGAGCTCCCCCTAGGGCCCGACTGGGAATTCACCACCGCGGAGCCGGCGCCCGCCGAACTCGCCGCGATCCCCGGACGCCCCGCCTTCGCCGCCTACACGCCCGACGGATTCCGTTCCTCCTCGACGCCGCTCGATGCGCCGTCCGAGCTGGTGCCGGGACGACGCGTGCCGCCGGCCGAAGCTCTCGCCCTGCTCACGACCGACGACGATCTCGTCGTCGAAGAGCTGCTCCACGAACCGAAGGTCGCGCAGCCGACGCATATCAGTTTCGATGCCCGGGGGCGGATGTGGGTCTCGCAGTATCGGCAGTACCCCTATCCGGCCGGCGTCCAGATGGTGAGCCGAGACCAGTACTACCGCTCGAAGTACGACCGCACCCCGCCGGCACCGCCCGATCACGTCGTGGGAGCCGACATCGTCAGCGTGCACGAAGACACCGATGGCGATGGGGTCGCGGATCGGCACACCAACGTCCTCGAAGGACTCAACATGGCCAATGCCGCCCTGCGCGGCTGGGGTGGAATCTGGGTGATGCACACCCCCTACCTCCTCTTCTACCCGGACGCGGATGGCGACGACCAGCCCGACTCGGACCCCGAAGTCCGCCTCGCCGGCTTCGGGTTGGAAGATACGCATAGCGTGGCCAACGGCCTCGCCTGGGGACCCGACGGCTGGCTCTACGGCGGCCAGGGCAGCACCACCACCAGCCGCGTCACACGCCCCGGCGTCGATCCCCAAGAATTCGCAGGTGTCTACAACGAAGGCCCGATCATCTGGCGCTACCACCCAAAGGGCAAAGTGTTCGAAGTCTTCGCCGACGGCGGCGGCAATGTCTTCGGGCTCAGCTTCGACGGGGAGGGACGGCTCTTCAGCGGCCACAACGGCGGCGATACCCGTGGCTGGCACCACATCCAAGAGGGGCAGTTCCTCAAGCAGGGCAAAAACCCCGGCAAGTTCGGCCCGCCCCCAAACCCCTACGCCTTTGGCGAGCTCCCCATGATGCGCAGCACCAACCCGGTGCCCCGCTTCTCCCACATGCCCGCCATCGTCGGAGGCACCGCGATGCCGGCGCGGCTGCGCGGCCGGATCCTCGGAGTCGACCCTCTCCACCACCACGTCGTCGCGTCGGAGCGCCACGTCGAAGGCAGCACGTTTTTCACGACCGACTCCGGCTTCCCGTTGCGGAGCGAGGACCTCACCTTCCGTCCCGTCTTCCTCGCCAACGCGCCCGATGGCAGCATCACGGTGGCCGACTTCCGCGAGGAGTACATCGCCCACGGACAGAACTACCAAGGACAGATCGACCCCGGGAGCGGTCGGGTCTACCGCCTGCGCGGCAAGGCCGAAGCGCTGGAATCCGACATCGATCTCGAAGCCAAATCGGACGCCGAACTCGTCGCCGTCCTCGACCATCCCAACGTTTGGCACCGCCAGACCGCCACCCGGCTCCTCGGGCAGCGCGCCGATTCCGCCACCGTGCCCGCCTTGCTCGCCGCCCTGCAATCGCCGCGCACCCACCCGGCGCTCGAGTCGCTCTGGGCGCTCCACCAAATGGACCAGCTCGACGAGGCCACCGCCATCGCCGCACTCCGTCACCCGTCGCCCTCGGTGCGGTCCTGGGCCATCCGCCTGGTGGGCGATTCCCGCGAGCTGCCGGACGGGTTTCTCGCCGAACTCCTCGCGGTTGCCCGAACCGAACCGTCCGCCGAAGTCCGCTGCCAGATCCTTTCCACGGCGCGCAGAGTGAGAGTCGACGATGCCCTCGCTCTGGTCGATGCGATGCCGCTGGCCGCGGGGGACCGCGATGACCCCTTCATACCGCCGATGCTCTGGTACCTCGTCGAATCCCACTGCGCCGGCGGCGGCGAGCGCATCCTAGAACTTTTCGAAAACGGTGATCTCTGGCGCCGCCCGCTGATCGAAGACTACATCCTGCCGCGGCTCATGCGCCGCTTTGCGGAGGCCGGGAGCCGCGCACACCTCCTCTGCTGCGCGCGGCTGCTGGAGCTGGCGCCCACCGGAAAAGCAAAAGCCCAGCTCCTCGCCGGCTTCGACCAGGCCTTCGAGGGCCGCGTCCCGCCGGCCTTCCCGGACGAACTCCTCGCCCACCTCGGCCAGGGCTCGCTCTCCCTGCAGATCCGCCAGCGGCGGGAGGATGCGCTGGAGGCGGGCGTCGCCCTTCTCACCGATGGAACCGCCCCCCAGGCCGACCGCCTCGCCGCCGTGCGCGCCTTTGGCACCGTCGTCCACCGGGGGGCGATCGCGCCGCTCCTCGAGCTCGCCACCACCCCGGATCCGGCGCTCCAGCCGGCCGCGCTCACCTCGCTGCAGATCTACGACACGCCCGCGGTCGCCGAGACACTCATCGCCCGTTTCCCCGACCTCCCCGCCGGGATACGTCCGCAGGCGGTGAACGTCTTGGCATCCCGCCCGCAGTGGGCGCTGCGGCTGCTGGAGGCCGACGCCATCCCCCGCGCAGCGATCGGCGACGACCTGGTCGCGCGCATCCGCCTGCACGACTCCGTGCGTCTCAGCGAGATCCTCGACGCCGATTTCCCGGCCCCGGCTTCCGGCAATCCCGCGGCCGAGGCGGAGGCCGTCCGCGCGCTGCTCGCCGCCGGGGCGGGCGACCCCTACCGGGGGGAGGCGACCTACTCCGCCCGCTGCGCGTCGTGCCACACCCTCTTTTTTAAAGGAGGGCAGGTCGGGCCGGATCTCACCCGCTACCAGCGCGACGATCTCGGCACCCTGCTGGTCAGTGTCCTCGACCCGGACGCCGAGATCCGCGAAGGCTACGAGAACACCATCGTCACCACCACCGACGGCCGCCTGCTCGGCGGATTCTTGGCGGACGAGGATGCCAACTCCGTCGTCATCCGTGGTTTCGACGGATCCAACGCCACCGTCCCCCGCAACCAGATCGAAACGGTCACTCCCGCCGGGCGCAGCCTCATGCCCCGAGGCCTCCTCAATGGACTGGACGACCAGCAGATCCGCGACCTCTTTGCCTACCTCAGAATCTCCCAACCGATCATCAAATGAAACCTCTCGCCCTCCTCGTCGCCGCCACCCTCACCGTTACGGCTAAGGCCGATGAACCGGTCATCCGCATCGGGATCATCGGACTCGACACCTCCCACGTCACGGCCTTCACCGAGATGATCAACAACCCCGAGGCGAAAAGCCACGTGCCCGGGGGCAAAGTCGTCGCCGCGTTCAAGGGGGGAAGCCCAGACATCGAATCGAGCATCTCCCGCGTCGATGGCTACACCCGGACGTTGCAGGAAAAATACGGGGTCATCATCTACGACACGATCGAGGAAGTCTGCGACCACGTCGATGCCATCATGATTGAATCGGTCGACGGGCGCCCGCACCTCGAGCAGGCGCGAAAAGTGATCGGCGCCGGGAAGATCCTCTACATTGACAAGCCGGTCGCGGGCACCCTCGAGGACGCCATCGAAATCTTCCGCCTCGCTGAAGAAGCCGGTGTCCCGCTCTTCTCGTCGTCGTCCCTCCGTTTCTCCGCCGCCACCCAGGCCGTGCGGGCTGGCTCGATCGGATCCGTGACCTACGCCCAGACGACGAGCCCGGCCTCGCTCGAACCGCACCACCCGGATCTCTACTGGTACGGCGTCCACGGCTGCGAGGCGCTCTACACGGTCATGGGCACCGGCTGCCTGTCGGTCAGGCGCGGCATGACCGAGGACGGTAAGATCGAGGTCACCGGCACCTGGCCGGACGGTCGTACCGGGGTCTTCCGCGAGGGGAAGGGCTACAGCGGGATTGCCCAGGGCGAGAATGGCGAAGCCGAGATCGGGGGCTTCGATGGCTACGGCCCCCTGGTCGCCGAGATCGTCAAATTCTTCCGAACGGGTGACCCGCCCGTGACCCCCGCCGAGACCATCGAACTCTTCGCTTTCATGGAAGCGGCCGACGAGAGCAAGCGCCGCGGCGGCGAAGCGGTGGCGCTCGACGAAGTCCTCGGGCGCTGAGGCGCCGGCCTACTGTTTGATGCGCTTTTTGATCGAGAGGCCGAGCCGTTTGACGAAGCGGCCGACTTCGATGCCCCGGCCCCCGTTTGCCTTGAGCCTCTCGATCTGCAACCGGCGATCCTCGAGCCGCTTCTTGTAGTCGTCGATCCGGCCGTTGAGTTTCTCGATCTTTCGGCGCGCCTCGTCCCGCCCCTCCTCGATCCGGTCGGCGTGCGCCTGCACCCTCTCGGCGTGGGCCATGACACGGTCGGCGTGGCCCCTGATATCTTCCACTGCCTCGCTCAGCCCGGCGATCCAGTCGCCGTAGATCCGCATGTCCGGGGGCAGGAAGGCGACGGCTTTGGCGACGATCCACGGCAGGGGCGCCCACGGGAGATCCTCGTAGAACTCCCGGTAGCCCGGCCCCCGGGCAAGGAGCTCCGGGTTGTCCGCCGAAAGGAAGCCGACCAGCGCCGCGCGGACCACGAAATCATCCACCACCTCGGTGATGTCTTTGCCATAGGGAAGACCGATGTCCCCCGCCGCGGCTCGGGTCACGAGGAACCCGGCCGTCGACACGTTCCCGTAACAGTGGAGAAGCGCCCAGCCACCGATGGGCACCAGCGAAACCTCGTCCTCCTCCGCGGCTTCGACGCCAAAACTGATGACCTTTCCCGGTTCCCGCGCCAGGATGGCCAGCGCGTCCGGGCGGAGGGTCAGCCCTCTCCCGAGCACGAGGGTCGCGTCCGCACCATCGGACTCGAGCCGGTCCCCGATGGCCTTGGCCAGTCCCGCGTCTTCCTCGATGGGCAGCACCGAGAATCGGGAGTCAACGGCGGACTGCATCGCCTCACCAATCGACGCCCGCTCCTCGTCCCCCACGAAGAGCTCGACAAAATAGTCACTGTGGGATTGCTCCCGCAACGAGGCGGCGAGGGATTCGGCCTCCTCGACCGATGCCGGAGCCGCCACCACCCGGAGGCGCTTGCGACCGACCGGGGGACGCTCCGGCGCCGCCGGTGGCCGGAGCGCCGCCGCCCGGTGCCAGAGATCGATGCAACGCGCCGTCTCCTCCGGATCGACGGCGAACTTCGGGCGGTCGCCGTAACCGTCACGGAGCGAGCGCCGGAGCGCATCGACGAGCCCGACCTTCCCGTCTTCGATGCCGAAGGTGATCCGCGCCAGATCGTCGGGCGCGATGAGCTCTTGAATCCCGCCCGTCCGCGAGGCGATGAACTTGATCCCGAGCGCCAGGCACTCGATCACGGTGTTCGGGAGGTTATCCTGGACCGATGCGATGATCGAGAGCCTCCCTTCGCCCCGGACATAGTCGCAGGCCTCGATCTGGTTGAGGGTATCGATGATCTGCCAGCGGCACGTCCATTTTTTGGCGCGCTCCGCGATATATTCGGGAGTCGTCTGGGCAGCGTTCCAGGGGACGTGCTCGCCGAGGAACGTGACGACGAAATCCTCCGGGAGTTCGTCGTGGAGAATGTCGAGTGCGTCGAGGAAAAAGTGGAGCCCCTTGCGCCGCTCGAGCCTCCCGAAGAAGACCCACTCGTTGACGGCGCTCGCGCCGTTCCACGACTCCGCGATCTCGACCGGCATCAGGTACTGCTGGACCGCGGTTCTCGGCGGCAGGTGGGCGCCGCGGCTCACCAGCCAGTCCAGCATATAGGCGCTCGGCCCGATCACGATATCCGCCAATTCCAATGACCGGAACTCGATCTCGTCCGTCATGAACTCCCGGAGCATCGAGAGCCGCCCGAAGTTTCCCTCCACGCACCAGCGGAGCGACCCGTGCGGCGTGACCACCATCGTCGTTTTCTCGAATCCGAGGCCCGCGCGTTTGGCGCAGAGGGTGTGGAACCCGCTGCCTTGGCACTCGGTAAAATGGATCACGTCGAACGGCGCCGTGCGGTCGCGTTCCACCAGCCACTGGTAGGCGCGGTGCGAGGCCAAGAGGTTGTCGAAGAACTCGGCGAGCGGGAACTCCGGGAGGGGAATGAACTCGACCCCCCGCTCCCGGTAGTAGCCGGTCCACTTCTCCATCTCGGCCAATTCCAGGTGTTTGCCGGTGAACAGTATGGTGACCTCGTGGCCTTTGGAGGCGAGGAAAGCCGCGAGTGAAGCGTGCGCCGTTCCCACCCCGTTCCGGTTCATCCCCGTGATGTTGTTCGTGGCGATGCAAACTTTTGCCGGGGGAGCAGCCGCCAGCTCCGCAAGGGGGAGATCCGCGATATGGGGGTCGCAGAGGAGGGTGCGTGGGGCGGCGGCAAGGTGTCGTGAAAGCGGGGTGTCCGGTGGACCGACCACCGCCAACATCGTATCCCGGGCGCCGCCCACCGCTCCGGAACGGTAAACCAGGCCCGCCCAGAGAACGCTCCCCCCAGCCCTGTCAAAACCCGCCGAGCGGAACTCGGCAAATGTCAGACGCCCCGGCCGGGCGGGGTCCGTCGCCAGCTCGCGATCGGTGTCGGTCACGATGACCGCATCCGCCCGCCCGCCGAGTTCCGCCACCAGCTCGACGTTGAGTTCTTCGGAATCGGGGTAGAGGACGAGAACCCCCGCCCCGACCTCCTCCGGCTTGCATTCGGCCGCTGGCACCCGTTCGAAGGGCATTTGCCCCCACTGTTCCTCGAGGGAGCTCATCTGGTCGCTCTCCGCGATGAGCAGTACTTTCCGCGACCCGCAGACGCCCGCCACGGAGCGCGCGATCCTCAACAGGTGTGGCTCGACCGGGCTTTCCGGGCGATAGAGAACGATGGGAGCATCTGAAACCATGGTATTTGAGCAACTGCCCCGGGAGCGCGGCCGAGCTATATGGTTCAGCGAACTGTTTTTTCAACTCGTAATTCCCGCGCCCGAAAACCCGAACAATCCGCTTGTTGCCGCTCGCCAGCTGCGCTGAATTCCCCGCCGAGACACCCATGGACCCGACCGAAACCAGCGCCGATTCTGGCAGCCACGCCAGCCTCGCAGGACAGGTCAAACGCCTCCGCCTTTCGGTGCTCGATTCAGTTTCCGCGAGTTCCACCGTGGCCGAGGCCGCCTATGACGGCGCCGGCAAGCTTGCGCGGAACCTGCAGTGGCTAAGTTGGCAGCGGGCGGGAGACTGGAGGGAATCCGCCCCCTCCATGGGTGGGCTCGGCGCCGGGCTCGGGCGCCTTTTTGAAACCCGGCTCGATGCCACCGACCCTTCACCCACTCGTCCGACGGCGGCAATGGTCGCGGGGTCGGTCTGCCCGAAGGCACGCCTCCACATCCAGGGCATCCGCGCGCGCATCGGGTGCAAGCGGATCCGTCTCGCCATCGAACCCTTCGGCGATACCGACGCTCTCAAGACGGCCCGCGATGCGGATCTGCCCTACGCCCGCTTCCACTTCCGGGGCGAGATCCCCCTCTACCGCGGCCTCAATCCCGTCCACATCGAAGTCTCGCTGCGCAAAAACCGTTGGCTTCCCGTGGCCAGCTTCTGGGCGCGTCGGCGGAAGGGGTCGATCGAGTTCGGAGCCGCCTCGCACCCGGTTCCGTCCTACCCCCGCTGGATCCGACTCTACGATACCTGGGACGATGCCACCGCGGCGCGCGCCTCCGGGGTCCTCGGCGCGCTCCCTTCCCGGCCCCGAATCTCGATCGTCATGCCCTGCTTTAATCCGGAGCCAGACCATTTTCGTGCCGCCGTCGCCTCCGTACGGGACCAGGTCTATCCGGATTGGGAACTCTGCATCGCCGATGATGCCTCGACGAATCCGCGCATCCGGCCGCTCCTCGAAAAGGCCGCCTCCTCAGACCCGCGGATCAAAGTGGCCTTCCGGGAGGAGAACGGCCACATCAGTGCGGCCTCCAACTCCGCCCTCGACCTCGCCACCGGGGAGTTTGTCGCCTTCCTCGACCACGACGACCTCTTCCGGCCCCACGCGCTCCTGCTCGTCGCGAACGAACTGGCCCACCATCCGGACACCGACCTCGTCTATAGCGACGAGGACAACATCGACGACGCAGGCCACCGCTCCTCCCCCTACTTCAAACCCGATTGGAACCCCGAACTCCTCCGCGGGCAAAACTACATCTGTCACCTCGCCACCTACCGCCGCTCCCTCGTCGAGCGGGCCGGGAGGCTCCGCGTCGGCTTCGAAGGCGCGCAGGACTGGGACCTCGTCCTCCGCTGCTCGGAACTCACGGAGCCGGACCGCATCCGCCATATCCCCCACGTTCTTTACCACTGGCGGCTCCACCAGGCCTCCACTTCCGCCAACACCGGCGCCAAGCCCTACGTCCTCGAATCCTCGCTCAAAGCCGTCCGAGATCACCTTGGTCGGAGCGGGCTCCCCGATGCCGAGGTCACCCTCCTCGGCGACGGCACCGGCCAGGTCCGCGTGGCCTACCCGCTTCCGGATCCCCCCCCGCGCGTCTCCCTCCTCATCCCCACCCGCGACCGCGCCGAGGTCCTCGCCCCCTGTGTCCGGAGCATCCTGACCCGTACCGACTACCCCGACTACGAGATCGTCATCCTCGACAACGACAGCTCCGAGCCGGCCACGCGCGCCCTCTTCGACGAGCTGTCCGCCGATCCCCGCGTCCGTATCCTCCCCTTCCCTGGCGCCTTCAACTACTCCGCGATCAACAATTTCGGAGTCGATCAGTGCCCGGATACGACCTTGGTCGGCCTCGTCAACAACGATATCGAGGTCCTCCAAGACGGAGGGGGCTGGCTCCGCGAGCTCGCCTCACGCGCCGCACTTCCCGGGGCGGGTGCCATCGGCGCCCGCCTCCTCTACCCCGACGGCACCGTCCAGCACGCGGGTGTGGGAATCGGTATCGGGGGGGTTGCCGGGCATCTCTACAAGCAGTCTCCCGCCGCGTCACAGGACTATTTCAGCCGGCTCCAGCTCGCCCAGGAAGTCGGCGCCGTCACCGCAGCTTGCCTCGTCGTCCAGCGCCAGCGTTACCTCGAGGTCGGGGGGCTCGATGCCGAGAACCTGGCCGTCGCTTTCAACGACGTCGATTTCTGCCTCAAGCTCCGCGCCGCCGGCTACCGGAACGTCTATACGCCAGGCGCCACCCTCCTCCACCACGAATCCGTCAGCCGCGGCGACGACCTCGCCGGCGAGAAACTCCGCCGCTTCCAAAACGAGGTGCAGTTCATGCGGGATAAGTGGCCGGAATGCCTCGCCAATGATCCCGCCTACAACCCGAACCTCACGGTCGAAGCCGAGGACTGGGGGCTGGCGTTCCCCCCACGCCGAGACATCCTCGACAACCGGGATTCCCAGCCGGTCTGAAAAGTCGTCTCGAAATTCCTGAGCGAGCCGACTCCGGGGACTTCCCGGCGCGCGACGCCCGGCAGCTCGACCGGACGATCTCCGCATACCCCGCGAGCGCGTCTTCTCGGCGGACGCGAATCAACCTCCCGCCGGGGCAGCCACCGCGAGCGAAGCCGGGCATCCCGATTCTGTGAACCCGCCCGCCGAGGCAGCGCGCGACTTCCGCCGGGACTCCGCGTCGCGCACCAATCATCCGCTCCTTGGATGCCGGTGCGATCGCCATCCGAATCCGCCCCGCGCAGGCCGAGGGGGAACGGATAAAAATGATCCACATTCGTGCATGAGGCGGGGGCAATCGCTTCGATAACCATTCAGACAGCCCGACATCGCACGCTCCGCAGGGAACCAGCCCGCAGCATCGCCCTCAGTTCCCCCCCTCCCGGAGATGCTCCCCGAACACACCAAGCAATACATAAATACACATATGCACATCACCATGAATAGCTATTTTTCCCGCGGCGTTTTTCGCCCTGCCACCATCGGTCTGCTCGCGTTGGGAACCATGCTCCTCCAGGCAGCCGCCCAGTTGAACGACAATTTCGCAAATGCGAGCGTTCTGAGGGGAAGTTTTGCCCAAGTCGACGGCAACACCGTCGGTTCGACCGAGGAAGCGGGAGAGCCCGATGACAGGGCCGTGAATGGGGGCATCTGGTACCGGTGGACGTCTCCTGGCTACAACGGAACGCTGGCCGTCTCCCTCAATATTTTCAGCAGCGGTAGCTTCAGCCACTGGATCCACGTTTTCCAAGCGACCGGGAGCGGTTCGATCTTCGAGGTCGCCCAGATCCAGAGAAGACAGGTCCGGGGAGGTGATGTCGAAACGATCCGGGTGGCCGCCGCGCCCAGTACGACCTACTACATCCGCATCGCGCCTGACAACGTCGGGGACCGACCCTCCCCCGTCCAGGTCACCATCGACCACAGTCCAAAAAACACCTGGGCCTCGTTCTACGCCCAGAGTGCGAACTCCTACCGCTTCTTCGCGAACCGGGGGGATACCAACAACGCGGCCGCCTACTACTTCTACTTCAAGGGCCAGGGCGACTACACGTTCAACACCGCCTTCGGCAACACTGCGGCGGCCAACTTCAGCTACTACGAAAGTATCGGCCTTTTCAACTACTACACCAGTCTCGCCGCGGGCAACCCGCGCGCGGCGAACTTCAACTACTACTACTACGCGCTCGCCTACTACAACCTCTTCGCGCTCCAGGGCGACTTCAGCTCCGCGGCGTTCTTCTACAACTTCTACATCGGGGCGGCCAGCCGCTCCTAGGACCCGCTCGCCCCGATACGGCCAGCGCCCGCTGCCGGCGGGGACCCTCTCCCGGGATGGCGCCCCCGTTTCGCATGGGATGCCGGTGGCGACCGGCCCCACCGGCCCACCGTCCAAATCTCACCTTGCGTCCCCGCGCCCCAGCCCCTACTAGAACCGGCTATGAAGATCCTTGTGACCGGCGGCTGCGGGTTTATTGGCAGTAATTTTATCCACCACGTCATCGGCACCTACCCGGAGGTCTCGGTGGTGAACATCGACCTCCTCACCTACGCCGGAAACCCCGCCAACGTCGCCGACGTCGCCGCGCAACACCCTGATCGCTACGCCTTTCACCAGATCGATATCGCCGATCGTGAAGCCGTCTTCGCCCTCCTCACCGCGGACGCCAAGTTCGATGCCGTCGTCCACTTCGCCGCGGAGAGCCACGTCGATCGCTCCATCGAGTCCTCCGACGCCTTCGTGCGCACCAACGTCCTCGGTACCAATGTCCTGCTCGATGCCTCCCGCGAGGCCAAAGTCGGGCGTTTCCTCCAAGTCGGCACCGACGAGGTCTACGGCACGCTCGGCGACGAGGGTGCCTTCACCGAGGACACCCCGCTCGACCCGAGCAGCCCCTACTCCGCCTCCAAGACCGCGGCCGACCTCCTCACCCTGGCCAACTTCACCACCCACAAGCTCGATGTGGTGGTCACCCGCTGCTCGAACAACTACGGCCCCTACCAGTTCCCCGAAAAGCTCGTCCCCCTCATGCTCCTCAACGCCCTGCATGACCGGCCGCTCCCCGTCTATGGCGCGGGCATGAATGTGCGCGACTGGCTCTACGTCGAGGACCACTGCACCGCCATCTGGGCCGCCCTGACCAAGGGTCAGGCCGGGCGCGTCTACAACATCGGCGGCGCCGACGGCGAGCGCCCGAACATCGAGGTCGTCAAAAACATCCTCGCCCATCTCGGCAAGCCCGAAAGCCTCATCACCTACGTCGAGGACCGCAAGGGCCACGACTGGCGCTACGCCATCGACTCGACCCGCGCCCGCACCGAGCTCGGATGGGAGCCCAAAGTCACCCCCGAGGACGGTTTCAAGCGCACCATCGACTGGTACGTCGCCCACCCCGAGTGGTGGCAACCACTCTACAAGTAGGGCTGGGGTGGCGGCGTTGCCGACCCGGCCGATCGGGTCAGGCGCCCTCCGCGCTGGCCTTCATCGAGCGCAGCACGTAACGGTGCTCCAGCCGGACGCACTGTTCCTCGAACCAGCGCCAGTACCACCGGGGGGCCAACCGGGACTCGATGGTGTCGCTGCGGACGACCTCGACGCCGCCGGCGCGCCCGACGAATTCGTAACGGGCGTCCACGAAACTCAGCCAGTCCCGCACCGCGAGCGGCTCGGTGATCTCCACGCTGAAAAGGCGGCCGTAGTCGTCAGCGGTCACTTTTTGTACCATCGCGCCCTCTTCGAAAAAACAGGTCCGCGTCCCGTCTCCATCGAGGGAACACGACAGTGGAACCGGCAATCCGAGCATCCTCAGCGCCGTGTCGTCGCCGGTGATCACCCCGGATTCGGTGACGGCATTCCACACCGCGGCCATCGGCGCTGCAAATACCACGCGGGTGCGAACCGTGAGGACTTCCGCGTCGGACATCCCTTCGTTCGTCCATCCCACGAGCCCCATGGCGGCGAGGCAGAACGCGACCACGGAGACACTCCCATACCCTCGGATAAATTTTTTACCCAGGAAGTATCCGGTCGCCGCGCCCGCCCCGATCCCGATGAGGAGGATCGGGAGCGCCATGAGGATACAACCGATCCCCTCCAGTCCCGTCAGCAGCAGGATGACCAAGGATAACCAAAGCGAAGTCAACGCCGTGATGGCGACCACCCTCTGCCCCCGCGACATGAAGGCGATCGCCAGCCCGGTACAGAACGGGACGAGGAGGAAAACCCCTTCCGCCATTCCCGAATGGTTCGCGGCATAGCCGAACAGGCTCAGGACGACGGCGACACCCGAAGCCATCACCGACTGCCACCAGGGGTTCTTCGGGTGTCGGCTCATCACGTCGGGAAAGTTTGGCCAGCTAGAGGATGTGCGCCCGCGAGAGATCTTGCGTGTCGATCAGGCCGACGACGCGGTTGTCTTCGTCGGTCACTACGAGGTCATCGACGGGGTGGGTCTCGAGCACCTTGAGCACCTCGGCGGCGAGGCGGTCGCCGGTGATACTGACCGGGTTCGCGGTCATGAACTCGCGCACGCAGTGGGCGCCGACGGCATCGTGCGCCTGGAAAGCGCGGGCGAAATCCCCCTGCGTGAAAATCCCCACGAGGCGCCGGTCGGGATCCGTGATGACGGCGGCGCCCGCGCGGGCGGCGGACATGGCGTGGAGCGCGTCCCGCACGGTGGCATCGGGCGAGATGAGGGGGAGGCGTCTGTCCGTGCGCAT
>CAZKYJ010000031.1:0-13233 GCA_964556355.1 uncultured Verrucomicrobiales bacterium
ATGGCGGAGGACCTCGTCGACCGGCTGGCCGCGAGCGACGGGGCCCCCGCCCGCTGCGTGACCACGGGCCTGCACCTCGGCGTGGTCGGCCCGCCCGGTCGGAGCCTGACCCGCGCGGTCGATGCCGGCCGCTCGCTCGGCATCCCCGATTCTGACGCCCTCGTGCACGCCGCCACCCGCCGCGCCTTCATCCGGGCCGCACGGGCCGCGTCCCGCCCGTAGCGACGGCCGGTTTTCACGCCTGCACCCCGTCTCCCGATTCCGCTTGCGATTCCCCCGGATGCGACGATGCTCCGCGTCCCGAAATCCGCGCGCCCGGCCCGGCGCCGGCGGAATCGACCCGCGCCGCCGCCCGCTCCCACGGCACGCACCGATCCCGAATTCTTTCATCTGACCACCGCATCCACGCGGCCACCCACCATGCAAACACCACCGTTTTCCGAGTTCGGCCTCCGCCCCGAACTCCTCGCTGCCATCGACACCCTCGGGTTCGAACGCCCCTCCGCCATCCAGGCGCTCACCATCGTTCCCGCCTTGGAAGGCAAGGATCTCGTCGGCCTGTCGGAGACGGGATCGGGCAAAACTGCCGCCTTCACCCTCCCGGTGCTCAACCGGATCGTCCTCGATCAGAGCGAGCCCCAGGCGCTCATCGTCTGCCCCACCCGCGAGCTCTGCGTCCAGGTCTGCGAGGAAGTCCACCGCCTCGGGGCCAAGCTCCCTGGCCTCCACGCCCTGCCCATCTACGGCGGCGCGCCGATGGACCGCCAGATCCGCGGGCTCCGCGCCGGCCCGCACGTCGTGGTGGGAACGCCCGGGCGCCTTCTCGACCACCTCCGGCGCGGCACCTTGCAGACGGGCACCGTGAAGTTCGCCGTCCTCGACGAGGCCGACCGCATGCTCGACATGGGATTCCGCGAGGACATGGAAATGATCCTCGACGGGCTGCACGCCGATCACCAGACCCTCTTCTTCTCCGCCACCATGAACCGGGCGGTAGAGAACCTCATCCACAAGTTCTCCAACGATCCGGTCACCCTCGAGGTCCCCCGCGAGACGCTCACCGTGGCCGCCATCGACCAGAGCTACTACGAGGTGCGGCGCCAGTCGAAGATCGAGGTGCTCTCCCGCCTCATCGACCGCGACGCCCCGCGGCTCGCCATCGTTTTCTGCAACACCAAACGCGCCACCGACGACGTCACCGAGTCCCTTCTCGCCCGCGGCTACGCCGCCGACCGGCTCCACGGCGACATCACGCAGCAGATGCGCGAGCGCGTCCTCAACCGCTTTCGCGACGGCAGCGTCGAACTGCTTGTGGCCACCGACGTGGCCGCCCGCGGGCTCGACGTCGACGACGTCGATGCCGTTTTCAACTACGACCTCCCGCACGACCCCGAGGACTACGTCCACCGCATCGGCCGCACCGGGCGCGCCGGGCGTTCCGGCCGCGCCATCTCCTTCGTCTTCGGGAAAGAGATCTACAAACTCCAGCAGGTGGAGAAATACATCCGCCAGAAGATCACGCGCTCGAAAATCCCTACCCAAGAGGAGGTCGAGGGCCAGCGCGCCAACCGGATCTTCGACGTCGTGCGCGACCGCCTCGAAGCGAACGAGTACGAGAAGCACGAGGATCTCGTCGGGCGCCTGATGGAACACGGCCACACCGCCACCGACGTGGCGGGTGCCCTCCTGACCCTCCTGCGCGAGCAGGACGGACGCGAGGCGGAAACCATCGTCGAGGACCGCTCGCACAGTGACCGTCCCCGCGAACGCCGGGAGCGGCGCGAACCGCGCGGCGAGCGCGATCGCCCCCAGCGCGACGATCGCCCCGGTTTCGACCGCGATCGGCGCGGCGACCGCCGCGATGACCGCCCACCATTCGACCGCTACGACCGGGGATCGCCCCGGCACGAGGCCGGGCGATCGACCCTTTTCCTCAGCCTCGGCAAATCCGCCGGCATCTCCCCCGGCGACATCGCCGGCATGCTCTACCGAGAGGCCAGCGCGCCGGACGGAGCCATCGGGAAGATCACCCTTTTCCCTCGCCACACGCTCATCGACGTCCCCGCCGACCTCGCCGACTCCCTGATCAGCCAGACCCGCAATGCCACCCTTCGCGGACAGACGTTCCGCATCGACCACGACCGCGGTCGCCCGAATGGGTAAACGGGCCGTTCACGGAGGGTGACGAGACCCCGTGGAACCGTCACTTGGCTGCCATGCGGTCGTAGCATTCCCCCAATGCCTCACGGAGATTCCCACCGTGGCGGTGGTAGAGGGGTGCGATCTCGGCCGCCGGGATCTCTCCGGGTGCCAGGCGGTCGGCGAAGGCGGCGAGCATGGCTTCACCGGTTCGGGTCTCGAGCAACACCGGCAGCCGGCCCGGTGCGTGCTGGGTGGTGACGAGCCCCGCCCGCCGTGTCGCAACGACCCGTGCGAGCCGTCGCCACGCCCGCCACCCCAGGCGTTCCGCACCGTCGACCGCCACCGTCGTTGCGTGGTCGGCCGCCGCGAACCGCGCCCATTCGCCGGCGCTGATGACAGGTCGCTCGTCGTTCAGAGAGACCCGTACCCAACGCCCGCCCAACACCTCTTCGAAGCCTTCTAGGAACGTAGTTTTCCCCGATCCATGCGGCCCGACCACCGCTCCCCGCTGGCCCAGAGCATGCCAGCGGGTGACCAGCGCATCCCAGTTGGAACCCAGCCATGCCGGGTCGAACCGGACCGCGCGCTCGACGCGGTCCATAGCGAACGGGTTCTCCCGAGCTTTCACCTCGACCCCTCCCTCAGGCGCTGCTTCGCGGCGGCGAACGTGTCCACCGGGACGTTCTCCGCGTGGGCGTAGAGGTCGATCTCGGAACCGGTTGGTGAAACCACGATCGGGTGCGGCTCGGAGGCCGACCCGCCGCCGTCGCCCCCATCGACGACGAGTTCCAGCGCCCAGACGAGCGAGACCAGCATGCCGGAAAACGAAGGCGGATGCGTCGGGAGAACGAAAGAAAACCCGGCCTGGCCGTTCGCCGCCGGGTGGGGGAAGGCGGCTGTTTCGACGATCTCGACGTCCGTCGTCCCTTTGCCCACCGTGTGATAGAAGAGCCGCAGTTCCACGGATTCCGGCCGACCCGCCACCTGCCAAGAGACCGTGCCATCCAGCGTCTCGCCGGGGCGGAAATGGCTGCGGCCGCCCTCGGTCCGGATCTGAAAACGGGTCGCACTCACTGGTGTCCCCCCCGGATCTCGATCTCGTATTCGTCGGCGATGTCCGGCCAGCGCGGGATTTCCCCGGTGACGCAGAGCTTCCATTTGATGGCGTTGTTCGAGAGATTGACGCTCGGGCAGAGGTCGGCGGGAAGTGTCGCCTGCCCCGAGCCCTGCGCCAGACGGCGCCGCCCGTCGGCATTCTCGAGGACGATCCGGCAGAACTCCTGCCGGTCGGTGCGCGTATTCGTGCCCCGCCGGTAGGTGGCCTCCTCGGTGCCGACGAGATGGATCTGCAGCCGCCGCAGCTTCCCGCCCGCACCGCCGATCCGCCAGCTCACCGCGACGGAATCCCCGACGCGCGGTGAGGCCGGGGTCATGGTGACCTCGGGTTTGGGATTGAAAAGTCGCAAGAAGCAGTAGGCGGTGGCGGCGATCAGCCCGAGCCCGACCAGCACGAACGGTGTCATGAACAAGGTGCCGAACCAACCTTCGACCCCTCCGTTGAAGAGGAAGACCGAAACGATACCATTCCAGAAAAGCATGATGGCGAGGGCGACGCAAAAGGCGGTGGACCGCTTCCCACCGGGGCGGAAAACTGCGTCAACCCGCGGGGGAACCCCCGGATCTCGACCCGCCCCCGGCCGGCCCGTTCCCGCCGCCGACGGCGTCGTTTTTTGCCGGGCGAACCAGACGCCTGCCATCCCTCCGGCACCCACTAACATAAACAGAATCGGCACCACGACGACGAGCATGCCCGCACCGAAGCCCCGGTGGAGGACGGCCTCGAAGGGGTCGTCGGGATCCACCCAACACTCGCTGGTTTCGCCGTCCCCGTATTGTGCGACCACCGCCTCCTTGCTCGCCCTTCCGCTCGATGCCCCGCCCGCGAAATCGAAGCGGTTGGAGCGATAGGTGCGTCCGGCGAATTGGTAGGCGTAGAAAACATCCACGCTGTAGGTATCGCTCTCGCTCCCCCGGTGCCGGCGGACCCGGCTCCACAGGATCTCGCATGGCGTGGCGACCCACGACTTGGCGGCGTGGGCGGCGGCCAGCGGTTTGATCCCCACCGGATAGAGCACGCCGAGCCCTACGAGGAAGAAGAGTGCGAAGAACCCGTAGATCAGGGCGACGCCGCCTTTCCTGCGGGCGGCGGTCGTCATCCCGCGTGTCCGCGAGGTGCCGCGATCCGCATCTCGCGATCCCCTGATTGACACGAGGATCACCCCGATCCCGATGGCGACGAAAACTGCCGGGAGGAGGGCAAAGAGCGGGAGGAACCCGATGGGTTCGCGCCGCAGGACGGCTTCCGCCGGTTCTTCGGGATCGACCAGCGCTTCTACGGCGCCGGGGTTCGCCTCCACCAGTGCTCGCACGAGCCGCGCGAGCTCGGTGTAGTCGTCGCTCCCCGATCCGGAAGTCCGGTAACGGTCCCCCACAAACGTGCGCCCGGCGAACCGGTAGCGATACTCCAGTTCGAGCGTGAACGGCTGCGATTCCTCCGAAGGATCGATCGCCACCTCGCAGCGGGTGATCTCGCAGGGGACCCGCTCCCAGGTGACCGCCTGCTCGAGGGCGCGATAGATTGTGCTGCCGATCAGGAAGAGGAAAAAAGCACCCGCCAAGGCGAAGATCGCCCCGAAGAGCACCCCACAGCCAACGCTCGATCGTTTCTCCTTGTCCGGCATGTCCGTCCCCTGATCCCTAGCGTGGGCGGTTCGGATGTCTACGGGATTCGTCGGACGCGGTAGTAGGCACCGCCACCGGCCGGCACCGGCAGATGCGCGGCGCTCCCTGCTGCCGTCGTCGGCTGGAGGAGACGGAAAAACTCCCAGACCACGAGATCGGTGGAGCGCTCGATGGTGTAGGCCTGATAGGGGGAGGCGGCGAACCCGAGTTCGGAGCCGGTGAAACCGGTCGCACGGAGGCGGGAGCTGTGGTCGCGGGGGTCGGTGCCGCCGCGGAACTCGTCGAGGTTGGTCAATCCGTCGCCGTCCGGGTCGTCGCCCGCGCGGGACTCGTCAGTGGCCCGCGGGTCGTCGTGTCCGAAGTGCTCGGCCATCCAGGAGTCGGGCAGCCCGTCGGAGGGGCCGCTGATCGGGTTGTCGGGCAAGAAGCTGACCACCCGGACGCTATAGAACGGAGAACGGTGAGTGCCGTCGGAAATCCGGAAGATGATGCGGTCGTAGAACGACCCGTCGCTCGGATCGATGGCCGGCCCGCCGAAGAACCCCCCCGGGGCGAACGAGAGCGAGGTGCCCGCCACGCTGAAGGTGCCGTTGTTCTCGTTACGCGTGACGATCTCGATGGCGAGCTGCTCCGGTGCCGTCTGCCGGTCACGGGCGGAGATCCGCGTCCGGTTGATGCCGGGAACGTTCGGTTGCGGGATACTCGTGACCACGTCCATCACCCGGTCGATCCCGAAGGGCGGGGTGTTGACCGGGGGATGCACCGACTGGATCACCGGCGGATCGTAGGCACCGAAGGACGCACCGCGCCCGTCGGCGTGCGCTTCAAAATACATGATCGCCTCCCGAAGAAACGGGTCGGTCTCGGCAACGTCCTCGCTGGAATGCGCCATACCGAGCGCGTGCCCGATCTCGTGGGCAAGCACCTCCTCGAGGGTCACCGCATCGGCGAGCAGCGCCTCCGCGTGCTCGAGCACGACGTAGGCTTGGACGGCCAGATTGAACTCCCGGGCGCCGACCCTTCCGCCCACGCCGCCATTCGGAAAATCATCGAACGATCGGGTGGAGCGCCCACCGATCCCCAGGGTGCCCCCGCCGTCAGGAATTTGGCCGAAGAGGTCGTGGAGCTGGATGTAGAAGTTGCCGCTGTCGTCGGGCACGTCTGGAGCCGCCCTCCCGAAGTCACCGACACCACCCCGCTCGAAGGAGATCCCTGTCACGGACGTCCATGCGGCGAGGGCATTCTCGACCGCTTGCAGGGCGATCGCCTCGGAGATCCCTGTCGGGAGAACCTGTGTATCGACGAAGTAAATGATGGGTTCGCCACGGTCTGGTGCGGTGAATCGCGAGGGGATCCCGTTGGTCTCCAGGAGCCCAGATGCGGTCAGGCCAGGCTGCGGGGGAGCGCCCGCGCCGGAGTCGGGGGCGGCCTGGGCGCCTTCCACGCGCGCGCCGGTGACCGCATGATCCGTGAAATCGCCCGCTCGCCGCACCGGCACCCCGGATGATTTCATCCGCCGCACACGCTCGATACGAACGTGCCCGCGGAGTCCGGCACGCGCGCCCCCCGAGATGATCCCCGCGCGCCCCCCGACAATCTTCAGCGCTCCGTCCCCATCACGGGAAACGAAAAAGACACCCTGCTCGCCCAGCTCCAGCCCTTCTTGGAGCAATCCGTTCTGCCCGCCGCGACCTCGGAACTCCCCGCCACGGTGGACGACCTCGACCACGGCTGGAAACTCGCCTTTGAGTGCCTCGTCAACCCGGAGGAACGCCCGGGTAAATACCCGCTGAGCCTCGCCCGCCACAAAGCATTCCAGCCCGACTACCTCGCCACGCATCACACCATCCGCCCGCGAGAAACGGGCGGCGTCCGATAGCGAAACGGTCGATGATCCGCTGGCGGACACGATGACAAATGCCAAGCCGAACGTGCAACACAAACGGCGAGCGAATACATTTTTCGTAAAAACCATTCTCGAAGAAATTGGCGAGACTACAGGCAATTCCCTTGTTTCGCCACTTTGGGCTTCGGTGGCGGCCGCTTATTCGCGGTGGGTGGACAGGGCGAACAGCCGCCGCATGGTCGCGATATAGAGCACCCCGTTCGCCGCGACCGGGGTGGCGCTGACGGCGTCTTGCAGCTCGCGTTCGGCCAGGATCGATTTCTCTCTCGCTGCCGCAAAAACCAGGTAGTGCCCGGTTCGCGAGACGACATAGACTTTGCCATCGGCCACCAGCGGTGACGCCCAGACCTCACCCTCGACGTCGTGGGTCCACAACGGCTCGCCGGTGGCAGCATCGACACAGTGCACGGTGCGCCCGGTATCCGTGATGAACGCGAGACCGTCGGCCACCGCGGGGGTCGCCATGACGTGGCGGTTGATGGCGTAACGCCAACGCTCGCTACCGGTCGCGGCGTCGAGCGATACCAACCAGGCATCGTTCTTGCCCCACCAGAGGTCGCCGCCGCCGGCCACGGTGAGCGAATCGCCCACCACGACCGGCATGCCGAAGAAGTTCGTCGGTCCCCGTAGCCGGTTGCCGTTGAAGCGGTGGACGTCGGTTTTGGGCGCTGCCGGGTCGATATCATGCGACCAGACGCGCGCCAGCGCGACGACCTCCCCCTCCGGCGGCGCAGTCTCGAGAGGTGCGAAGGCGTAGATGATCCCGTTTCCCGCACAGAAAAAGACGAGCTTCCGCCCCCCGACCTCCGCCATGGCCGGCGCCGACCACGTGCTATGAAAAATGTTCGGCCCGATCCCCTCCCGGTCGCGCGCCAGCAGCCGTCCGGTGGTACGGTCGAGCACCACCAGGCTCGGCGCGTCGGGGCGCCGGATCGCCTTGTGCGTGTTGTCGACCCCGGTGCCGGTGTTTACGTAGAGGAAGTCGCCGTCCACGAGCACCGAACTGTGCGCGGCGTCGTGCGACCAGATCCCGGCCTGCTCGGTCAGGTTAAAAAGCCACACGATGTCCGCATCGGTCGCGCCAGGCTCCCGGGCGGGTTCGTCTTCGGGGCTCATGTAACGCCCCTCGTCCACGAAAGGACCGTCGTTGCCATCCGCCATCCCGTCGAGGTCGAGACACGTGACATCGCCCCGGTTGTTCACGATGAACACGTGTCCGTCATCGACCGTGGCAGGCGACGACATCCCGGAGAGCGGCCAATCGAAAAAGCGGTCTTCGGACCGCTTGGGCACCACGGATTGCCAAAGTAGCGTCCCATCCGCCTCGTCGAAACACATCAGGACGCCCCGGTCGCCGAGGTGTTTAGCATCCCGAGGGTTCTCGTTGTTCGTGCCGATGAGCACCCGTCCCTCGGCCACCACCGGGGTCGAATGGGTCTCGCTTCCCAGTTCCGCCGACCACTTGACCGCGAGTTCCGATTTCGGATCGAAGTCCGTCGGCAGGCCTTGCTCCGCCGAGACCATGTTCCTTGACCAGGCGGTTCCGAACTGCGCGTGGTCATCGGATTGGACCGACCGTCCGCTCACGCCGAGCACCATACCCACCGCCACCACCATTTTCGCCGCTCTCATCCCCGACCGTAGCCACCGAATTCCCCGCTTGAAACTTCAATCTTCAAACTTCACACTCCTCGTCCCATGCTCGATATCCGACCCGCCTCCGATTGCCAATATGCCTGCGTCTCGTTGGGCGAAGTGATGCTCCGCCTAGACCCCGGTGAGGGGCGCGTCCGCACCGCCCGTTCATTCCGTGCGTGGGAGGGCGGCGGCGAGTACAACGTTACCCGCGGCCTCCGCAAGTGCTTCGGGCTCAAGACCGCGGTCGTCACCGCCTTCGCCGAGAACGAGATCGGCCACCTGGTGGAGGACTTTATCATGCAGGGCGGGGTCGATACCGACTTCATCAAGTGGCGCACGGACTTCGATGGCCTGGGTCAGAACGTGCGCAACGGGCTGAACTTCACCGAGCGCGGCTTCGGCATCCGGGGAGCGAAGGGGGCCGTCGACCGTGGGCACACCGCCGCTTCCCAGCTCAAGCCGGGCGACATCGACTGGGAGGAGATCTTTGCCAAGCGCGGCTCCCGCTGGTTCCACACCGGGGGCATCTTTGCCGCCCTCTCGGCCACCACCGCCGACCTGGTCATCGAAGCCTGCCAGGCTGCCAAGAAAAACGGCACCCTGGTCAGCTACGACCTGAACTATCGCCCTTCCCTTTGGAAATCGATCGGTGGCCAGGCCAAGGCCCAGGAGGTCAACAAGGAAATCGCCCAGTATGTCGATGTCATGATCGGCAACGAGGAGGACTTCACAGCCTGCTTGGGCTTCGAGGTGGAAGGTGTCGATGAGAACCTGCAAGGCATCGAGATCGGCAACTTCAAGCGCATGATCGAGAAGGCCGTGGCCGCCTTCCCCAACTTCAAGGCGACCGCCACCACCCTGCGGGAAGTGCACACGGCCACCGTCAATGACTGGGGCGCGATCTGCTGGCACGACGGCGCCTTCTACGAGGCCACCCACCGCCCGGAGATGGAGATCCTCGACCGGGTGGGCGGGGGCGATTCGTTCGCCTCGGGACTCATCTACGGGTTCCTGGAGTTTAACGACCCCCAGCAGGCCGTCGAATACGGTGCCGCCCATGGCGCCCTCGCCATGACCACCCCCGGCGATACCTCGATGGCCACGCTCGCCGAGGTCAAGAAAATCGTCGGCGGAGGCGGCGCCCGGGTCGACCGGTAGGATTCCGACCGGAAAACGTTCCCACGATAGGCTCCCGCGGCCGCCGGAGACCGTCTTCCCCTATCCCCTCTCCCAGCGGATCCCCCGGTGGATTTGCTGCTTGACGCCTGTGCCCCATTCGTCTACAAATGTAATCGTTTAACGATTTTCGTCACCGAATGTCTCCGGCTGATCCACCTGAATCCGACCCGCTCACGGGTGCCGAGTGGAAAGTGATGCGGATCGTGTGGCGCCTGCAGGAGGCCGCGGCCCGAGATGTGTATGGCGAGGCGGGCCGGCGCCACGACTGGTCGGCTAGCACGGTGAAGACCTTGCTTCGGCGCCTTGTCGACAAGGGTTATCTGACCACGACGCAGGTTGGCAACTCGTTTCTCTATCGCCCTACCCGCTCGGCGATCCACGCGCTCAAGCGAGCGGCTGATTCCCTCCTCGACCACGCTCTGGAGGGGACGACCGGGCCGCTCATCGCCCATATGGTCGAGAGGGGCAAGCTCTCCAGCGAGGAGCTCGGCGAACTCCGCGCCCTGCTCGATGCCAAAACCCTAACTGAACCCGAGAACCGATGACCACGACCGAAACGATCAACTCCCTCGCCGACTGCTGGGCAGAGCTCGCCCTCGGAGGGCTCCTCGGATCCGGCGCGGTTCTCGCGCTCGTCGCCCTCACTTGGTGGGCGCTCCGGCACCGGGCATCCGCATCTCTCGGCGGTGCCCTCTTCTTGCTCGTCCTCGCCAAACCATTGGTGCCCTTCGAGATCGAGGTCCCGATTCTCGCGGGTTCCGCTCCTCCACGGCTGTCGCAGGGACCGCTGACCGTTGCATCGCCCGCCGCCGAGCCCACTCCCACCGTACCACTTCCCCCGGCCGATCTCGCACCGTCTTCGTGGCTCTTCATCGGCTGGGTGGCCATCGCGGGTGGCCTCCTGCTGCTGCTGGTGCGCAGCCAGTTCCGCCTCTCCCGCTGGTGCCGGCGGGCCACGCCCCGACCCGACCACGACGAGGATATCGCGCGCCTCGCGGCCGAGGCCGGCGTCCGCCCGCCCCGGCTCCTCGCCCACCCGGAAGCCACCACCCCTTTCGTCTATGGGCTGTTCTCGCCCCGGCTCGTCGTCCCGGAGGACTTTTTCTCGACGCTCGATCCCGACGGCCGGCGCTGGGTGCTTTTCCACGAACTCGCCCACCTCCGGCGTCGCGACCTCTGGACGCTCACCTTCCAGCGCTTGGTCAAATCCGTCCTCTTTTTCAACCCGGCCGTCTGGCTGGCCTCCCGGCAGGTCGACCGGCTGCGCGAGTTCGCCTGCGACGACTTCGCCCTCGCCCACTCCCGGGCCGACCGCCGCTGCTGCGGGCGGAGCTTCCTCGCGCTGGTCGAGCGCTCCAGCTCCGGCCTGCCCGGCACGGCGGCGCTCGCCCTGACCGAACCACCATCGGGCTACCGCACGCGCCTCCGCCGCATCCTCGACACCGACCGCGCCCCGGCGCCCAGCGCCTCGGCCACCGGCCTGGCGCTCCTCGTGGCCTTCGCCTTGGTCTGTCTGCCCACGCTTGTCGCGCAGGCACCCGACGATTCACGCCCCTCCCCCGTCTCACCTGCTCCTCCAGCGATCTCTCCCTCAGTTCGCATCGCGATCGATGAGAATGGTGCCCTCGCGATCACCGGCCCCAATTCGGATGATTCCATCCCCATTGCCCATGAATCGCTGGAGAGTCACCTTCGGCAAATCGTCGAAGAATCCCCGGCAATTCGCGCGATTGTCGCACCCGTTCGCGCGACTTCCCTTGAGCACGTCGTCCGAGTCACCCGGGAATGCGTGTCCTGCGGTATCGATCGTTTTAGCGTCGTCGTCGCAGGCAACGACGCGGGTTCCCATCCCGCTGCAGAGCACGGCGGATTGTTGGTCACTTCTCCAATAGGCGGCACGATCGTTGAGATTCTCGTGGTTCCCGGACAAGCGGTAGCCGCTGGGCAAGCGCTCGCACGCTTCGACGCATTGAGCGCACTTGGCAAACTTGAAAGAACTAGAAGCAGTTGGGAAGCGATGCGCAAGGAGTCACGCAAGCAAGCCGAAAGGGCGAAGGAGGCGGCAGCGAGAAGCACCGTCGATACTTCCGCTGAAGCCGCGCACGATGCGCGGCTTCAGCACGCGCTTGCAAGTGAGCTGGCTGCCAATCTAGGGAACTTGCCAATGCGAATCAAAGCAGCTGAGATCTACCGTGATCAACACACCATCCACGCCTCCTCCGACGGAACCATCACCACCGTCCATATCACCCCCTACCAAAACGTCTCACGAAATGCACCGATCGTCACCATTGCCCCGGGCGATCCTCAGACGACGAGCCCGCTTCGCCGCTAGCACGACTGCGATGAATCGACGACACCCGAAACGAAACCGGAAACCATGGACACTGTTATCAATCTCAACTCCCTCGCCGAGCGCTGGGCTGCCCTCGCCCTCGGCGGGATTCTCGGATCGGCGGCCGTGCTCGGCATGGTCACCGTCCTTTGGCTCGTGCTCCGGCGCCGGGCTTCGGCTTCGCTAGGCGCCGCTCTCTTCCTTCTCGTCCTCGCCAAACCATTGGTGCCCTTCGAGATCGCGCTCCCGTATCTGGCACAACCGCCCGCCGACCCGCTGCCAGCCGCACCGAAGGTCATCGAAGCAACGGTACCCGCTACCCGAACCACGATCACCGCACCTGCCGCCGCTCCGGGTCTCAGCGCCTCATCGTTTCTCTTCATGGGCTGGTGTTTCGTGGTCGCGGCTCTTCTTCTCCTCCTCGTCCGCAGCCAGTTCCGCCTCTCCCGCTGGTGCCGGCGGGCCACGCCGCGACCCGACCACGACGAGGAAATCGCGCGCCTCGCAACCGAGGTCGGCGTCCGCCCGCCCCGGCTCCTCGCCCACCCGGAGGCCACCACCCCTTTCGTCTATGGGCTGTTCTCGCCCCGGCTCGTCGTCCCGGAGGACTTTTTCTCGACGCTCGATCCCGACGGCCGGCGCTGGGTGCTTTTCCACGAACTCGCCCACCTCCGGCGTCGCGACCTCTGGACGCTCACCTTCCAGCGCTTGGTCAAATCCGTCCTCTTTTTCAACCCGGCCGTCTGGCTGGCCTCCCGGCAGGTCGACCGGCTGCGCGAGTTCGCCTGCGACGACTTCGCCCTCGCCCACTCCCGGGCCGACCGCCGCTGCTGCGGGCGGAGCTTCCTCGCGCTGGTCGAGCGCTCCAGCTCCGGCCTGCCCGGCACGGCGGCGCTCGCCCTGACCGAACCACCATCGGGCTACCGCACGCGCCTCCGCCGCATCCTCGACACCGACCGCGCCCCGGCGCCCAGCGCCTCGGCCACCGGCCTGGCGCTCCTCGTGGCCTTCGCCTTGGTCTGTCTGCCCACGCTCGTGGCGCAGGCTCCCGGGGAAGTCAGCACGCCCGGCGCCGCCGTCGAGGAACGGGTTGCCGTTGCTGACATCCGGCTCGTGGTGACCGAAAAGGGCGAACTGATCCTCCACTGCCCGGACACCCCGGACGGCGAAGCGACCGATGACAAAGCGCTCCCCTCGCAGCTGCGCGCTATCAAAGAACACTACCCGACGAGCGCGGTGACCATCGCCGCACACCCGGGAACGCCCTTCAATCGCGTGCAGGCGCTGGTCT